>CACZPF010000362.1 GCA_902782975.1 uncultured Lachnospiraceae bacterium | reverse complement strand
TTTACAGATCTATTCCAATGGACAATGGGATGATACGTATAACAAAAATTATACGGTCACTGGTTTTATCTGTGAGTGGGAGTAGTCCTGCGTTGAGACAGCCGGATACACGAAGACCGACCATTCGATCACGCCTGTCTGGTTTACAGCCCTGTTTCTGTATGACTATAAAGTGAGCGACACCGGATCATTCTCCGGGATGTTGAGACGTTGAGATTTTGATTACAGGGTTGACAAAAGACCAGACAGGTGGTAGTATAACTTCAGTATAATTCCATAGTGAACGTACAAAGTGCTGGACATCTGATCTGTTGGATCTACAGATCAGGCTGTGCAGAAAGAGGGAATCAGGTGGAAAACCTGAGCGATCCGGTCACTGTAACAGAGGAGCGACTCTCGATGGCCCATTGTGTATTTACTGCATGAGAAGGGGAGACGAGCAATGATTCTGGAGCCAGGAAACCTGCTTTGTATGGCGAGGTTAACCTTCCGTGTAAAGTGTTACGACCAGTTTCGGGAATTCCGCAGTCCCGGGATGTTGTCCGCTTTCCGCAAGGCGGACATTTTTTATGGAATGAAATCGCCTGTTCATAAGAATTATACATGATTAAATGGCAGGCGATGCTACTTCGGATATTTTCGTTCCCTCCGCGCACTCATGAACGAATCTATTTCTACCCCGGAGTAGTATTGCCACCTCTTTTTTTACGGAATTTTATATCGGGATTTTTGATCCGCACAGAAAAAACAGTCTTTCCGGATTTATGGCAGCAGGATGGACGTGCAGAAGATCTGTGGGGATTTTTTTTATGCACACAAAAGAGCCGCGGCCTGCCGCAGAAAGAATAAAAAAGTCTGCACCCGGCCTGTGTTTTTATCTATATTAATGTACCCGGTATGTTGCCTGCACTGCGAAATATATGATATAATACATATATACGGGCATTTTTGGAAGAAGAACTATGCATTATGTACAACACGCTTCGCAATTGCAAAAAATGGGTATAAAACAGAAAAGGAGCAGGTTTTATGAGCAGGTTAAAAGCTGTTTTTTCGGTCGCACTGAGTTTCTCGCTGCTTTTTTCAGCAGGTTCTTCTGCTGTGATGGCAGAAGGACTGCCGGCAACGTGGGAAATGGAAGAAGAGGAAGATGTATACGCAGAAGAAACCGGAGCCATCCCTTCCGCGGAAACCGGAAGCAGCCCTTTAGCAGAACCAGACAGCATGTCATCGGAAGAGATGATGACAGAATCTTCGGAAAGGTCAGAAGATATCCTTCCTGAGGCATCGGGAGGCGGATCTCTGGCAGGCCTGGATGATGGGGCGATTCTCCCTTCCGACTGGTCAGATGAAGGAATGGATGCAGGGGAACAAAGCAGCATGTCCGCATCCGGCGGCACTGCCGCCGCAGAGGAACAGGGCAGTACCTTTTCCGTAGATTCTGCAGCTGCCGGGCTTGCCCCTGTCTCCGGTCTTTCAGGAGAGAGTGATCAGTCTGTTTATGGCGCCTCCGTCCAGGAAGCCCAGAATGTCCAGACTGGTCTGGACGGGCAGCCTGTTCCATACCAGCTGCCGGCAGGGGAGTGCCTTTTGTATGAGGTTCCGTTGATCAGCACAGAGTGCAGTCTTGATTCTCTCGTATTTGTGGGATATGAGGACAAATATTTTATCCGGGTGGAAGATCTTGCCGCCCTTACGCGATGCAGTATTTCCTATACCAATTCGAAGGCGGGAAATGCCGGACAGACAAGTACATCAGCCGACAGCAAATATGCCAGTCCCTCACCTGTCACACCTAACAATCCCTCTGCCGTGACACTGAAAAGAGGCGTTTTTTCCTATGAGATCTCGGCTTCCTCAGACGCCGATATACCCTGTGTTTCCTATAATAATACCCTGTATTGCGAGGCTGTGCCGGCCATCGGGTATCTGGGCGGCTCAAGCATTATTTCGGAGGATATTCCTTATCTGATCGTTACCATGCCGGTCACCACGCTGGAGGAAGTCCTTCTTCCGGATATGGGAAGTTATAATTACAGTGTCGGGACACTTTACGGAGAGGAATGGAAGCAGGCAGTCTCGCTGGGACTGGATTACCTGGCAGGACTTATGAATCCTTTTTCCGGGCATACGATCGTGGATTCCGAAAAAGCCTATATAAAGGATGCTCTGAAGACACTGCTGGATGTGGATATCACAAAGTATCCTTCTGTCTCTTCGTTCTATGCGGAGGAAAACCGTAAATTTGCTGATATTCTGGCGGAGGATGATTTTATCAGCAATGCGGCTTCCTTTTCCAAGAATGTCTTTGATACGGCCAGCGGTGTATTTTCGGCTCTGCTGGACGGTCTGAACGGGAAAATGGAATGGTCTGCCTATGTGACATCCGTCAATAAAATGCACGCCGGGAATTATGAAGGCTGGTATCAGGAGATTCATAAGGTGCAGGATGATTTCATCAATGTCTATCGCCCGACAAAGACCAACATAGGTATCGCGGATATAGAATCCGGTTTTCTGGATGCTTTTCTGGTAGGCCTCGATATTGCTGTTACTACTTATCAGATGGCTTCGTATGGCGAAGATGCGCAGGCTCTTTTTAAAAATGCCCTTGACGGGGATCTCCTTAAGGCGATCGGGATGGAAAACGACCTTTACTGGAAAGATACGGCGAATGCCCTGAGCCGGGAGATCAATGCCGATGTAGTCAGCATCTCGAAAATTGAAACGATCAGTAAATTCAAAAAATTCTTAGAGGAACAGGGATTAGACTCCCTCGCAGGGGCGGCAGAATTTCTGGCATCCAAAAACGGAATTGTATTTGCCTCCAAAGTAGCCGGAGCAGTGAACGGCCTCCTTTTTAATAAAGAATTTAAAGCTTATTCAGCGGATATGAATGCCAGCTTTCTGAATGAATTTCAGCAGAATACCCTGATCATGCTGGAAAAGCTCGCAGAGACCTTTGACGAAGAATGGATGTCGGTGAAACATCAGGAGCAGTTAAAGGCACTGCTCACCTTGTATTACCGTGAGATCATTGCCTTTTCTGAAAATATGAAGATGGTCAATGCGGAGTTTGGATATAATGACGGCGGCGCCTGGCAGAAACAATTTTCTTCTGATGCAGATCGTGCGGCCTTGTATCTGTACCGACTTGCGTCTTTTACACCTCAGGAAAGGCATGAATACGCATATTATAAGGACCGTCTGCTTACCGCTGAATGGATGGAACCGTTCCTTTTGAAGGTATGGAATAACGGAGGAGAAGTGATCCGCTACCGGGATACGACCTATTACTGGGTCTACAATTCTTCCAGTGTGGAAAGGGATGGCCTGTTTGGCTATTTCCCCTATGTAGAAGGAACCTATAATCAGCTGATGGCACGGGATGAGCAGGGAAACGAGACAGTCCTCATAAGAGCGCCCGGCTATGGAAATCTTTATCTTGCCGGAAATAAAATCTATTATATGGAGAAATATGGCCAGTGGAGCAGTGTGACACTGGACGGGGCGAGGAATGAAAGCCTGGGCAGTTCGATTTCTCTGCTGGCGGTGGACAGTATTTCCGGTGCCGTTATCTGTCAGGATATCAACCGCAGCATGATCTTCTGCCGAGACAGTAAAGGAAGCGAGTGGGATATTTTTTCTCCCTATACACAGGATACTTCCGGCGGGATCCTGGATCTCAAGGACGGGATCTTGTATTATTATGAGTATAATTATAAAACACTCATTATGACGGTTTCCGGCTTTAATGTTTCTACACACCGGTCGGTCACGATCGGAGGCATTAATCTTGTGAACATGGAATTTACGACAGGTCTCGTATTCACCGGCAAAGTCTGGAAGGATGATATCTATATTTCCTATCTGCCGCTGCAGGGGACGGGGACCTTCTACTATAACGGATGTATTGAATCCATCTCGCTTAAAGAGCACAGCGGCTGGCAGCTGGTTACAGATAATGGACCATATCCCCAGATGTACGAAGATTTTTATTTTACCACGGAAGGAGATACGGATTATCTGTACTATTACAGCGGCGAAGGGGCTACGGCGATCGGTTCCGGCATTGATCCGTGGTTCAGCGAAGGGGTCATGCGGCTGAATCTTACAACAAAACGCGTCGAATCCACAGGAAGTCCCTGGATCCAGTATGGAAGCTATGCCTATATGGACGGCCGGGTCGTCACGCGGGTGTCGGAAAACTCGCCGGAGCTGTCTACTGTTGCCACGGCTTCTCTTCTTGCAACGCTTGGATATTCCGATCTGAATAATATCAGTGACTCGGTTGAACACAGCTACAAGCTGGCGAATTTTAATCTTGTGAAGGACAGGGCCTGGTTTGAGGTGGTGGAAATAGTTCAGGATGACTCTCGCTCGATGGGATGGCGTCAGGGATATGCGAGGATCCGTACGGACGTATATACGACTGTTGTGGGAACGGACGAGATTACACTTCTTTATACATACTGAGCGAGTATATCTTAAATATTAGGTAATTGCGAAACTCACTGGAGAGATTCATACAATTCAATCGATGCAGAGAGTTTTGCAATTACCTGATCTTAAATATATTTATGAGGAGATGCGAATGATGAAAACTGTTAAATGGATATGGATCCGGATGTTTATGATATTTTGTACGGCGGCCTTTCTTTGGGTCCCGGGGCTTCGTATGGTGCATGCAGAAAGCAGCTGCCTTGTGTCGATCGAGGTATCGAATGAATGGAATACAGATGCCGGTACCTGCCGGCAGTACAGTCTTTCCATCCAGAATGACAGTTCGACTGATCTGAACGGGTGGAATATTCCGCTCGATATCGGAGAAGCAGGACGCCTGGACCAGTCGTGGGGCTGCCTGATCTCCCGGGACGGGAGTGTTCTGAACATCGGCAGCGAGTCCTACAATGGATATGTACCGGCGGGAGGATCTGTCTCCGGGATCGGCATCGTGATCGAACTTCCCGGAACCGATACCATATCCGGAACGTACGAATATGATCCCTCGGAAGGCAGCCTGACGAAGATCTCCTCCGGAAGCGGGAGCGGCTCCGGAAGCGGGAGCGGCTCCGGAAGTGGAAGCGGCTCCGGAAGCGGGAGCGGCTCCGGCAGTGGCAGCGGCGCCGGCTTCTATCCGGTGGATATTCCCGGCGGCAGCGGTATGTATGGCCCGCTCACCCTGGACGGAGTCAATATCTGCAATAACAGCGGCAGCCTTGTACAGCTTCGCGGCGTGAGTACGCATGGCCTCGCCTGGTTTCCGCAATATGTCAATGCAGAAACCTTTCAGGCACTCCGGGATGAATGGGGCGTTAATCTCATCCGGCTTGCCATGTATACCGAAGAATGGGGCGGTTACTGCAGCGGAGGAGACAGACAGGCTCTGGAGGAACTGGTTGATAATGGGGTAAACCTCTGTCGGGATCTGGGGATGTACTGTATTATTGACTGGCATATATTAAGTGATGGAAATCCGCTGATCCATAAAGCGGAGGCAGTCGATTTCTTTGGCAGAATGTCTGCAAAATATGCATCCTGTGATAATGTCCTGTACGAGATCTGCAACGAACCAAACGGCTGTTCCTGGAACGATGTCAAGGCTTATGCGGATGAGGTGATCCCGGTGATCCGGGCGAATGCGCCTCATGCACTGATCATCTGCGGGACTACTACCTGGTCTCAGGACGTGGACGCTGTCTGTGCGGATCCCGTTGCGGCCCCCTATAATGTTCTTTATGCCGTCCATTTTTATGCGGCAAGTCACGGCTCCTGGAACCGGCAGAAAGTGATAGATGCCATAAACGCAGGGACGCCGGTTTTTGTCTCCGAATTTTCCACCTGTGATGCCTCCGGAAACGGAGCGCTCAACTATGCCGAAGCTGACGCCTGGAAGGATCTGATCACGGAGTATAACCTTTCCTACGCAGGATGGAATCTGTCTAACAAGGATGAATCTTCTTCTTTCTTTCCTGCCAGCTGCAGCAAGCTCAGCGGATGGAACGACGACGAGATCTCAGATACGGGCAGATGGCTTCGGAACCTGATCGCATCCGGCGCCGACAATCCTCCGGTCATCATTCCGGATGACCATTTCATTACGGCGGAAGAGCTCTATAAGGAAAATGTTTTTTATCTTCCGGACCGCCTTGCCTCTGCAGAGGAAGAAGCCTTTTCTTTCACTGCTGCCCGGACGGTCGTCATCGGAGACGGAACAGAAAGCATTCAGTCAAAAGCTTTCGCTCAGTGCCCCGGCCTTTTGTACGCGGAGATCCCGGGCACCGTCACTGAAATTGCGGAGGATGCTTTCGAACAGAGTCCTCAGGTGGTATTTGTCTGTCCGGAAGGCAGCAGGGCGGCAGAGTATGCTGCAGATCACGGAATCGAAGTCAGGCAGAAAGCGGGGGAGGGCTGAAGCTGTGGATAAAGCATTCTGGGAAGGGAAAGAATTTTCTTTTTTCAGTCACAGAAAATGTGAGTATTTCCCCTGTCATAAGGGGGCGGATCCGGATAATTTTAACTGTCTGTTCTGTTATTGCCCGCTTTATGCATTGGGAAGAGACTGCGGCGGGAATTTCAGATATAACGAAAAGGGGCACAAGGACTGTACCGGCTGCCAGCTTCCGCACAAGAGGCAGAATTACGGCTATGTGACAGGCAAATATCGGGAACTGGTTCAGCGGATGGACGCATTCGAACAGGAAAAGAATGGCCTTCGTACAGAGGAATAAGATGAAATAAAACGGCAATGAAGCAGAAGAACAGCGGGATTTGTGTTCTTTGTTTCATTGCCGTTTTTTTGGAAGGATCCGTTTTTGCAAAGTGTTTTACCAGAAGCCGCTTTCCAGAAACACCTTCAGTCTAGGGATCTGATTGTTGAGGATCATGTTTTCGGGGAACATGCTTTCGTGGACAAAAGCAGCGGCATTTGTAAAATCCCCGACGCCGGAAGGTCCGTGGCTGTCGCTGGACAGCAGAATGGGAAGATCATATTTCCGGCAGCAGCGGAGGATCTCTGTACAGGTCTTGCGGGTATCGCCGCGATATCCGCCGGGGGTCAGGGACGCCTCGTTCATCTCGAACAGGACGCCGCAGGCTTTTGCCCGGGATGCGATTTTTTCATAATCCACGGGGAAGGCGGGATTGTCAGAGTGACCGAGGATACGTACCTTGGGGTGCTTCATGGCGTTCAGAAATGCCCTTGTGTTTTCTTCACATCCCAGCGAAGTATAATTCTGCCGGTGCATGCTTGCGACCGCATAGTCCAGTTTCTCCAGGAGATCTTCCTGCAGGTCGACATGACCTTCGGAGTCCAGAATATTCAGTTCGACCCCGTACATCAGTGTAAGGCCGAATCGTTCTTTCGGGGAATAGGTAAGGCTTCGGAAATAACTGGGGGTTCCCGCGTTCATGGTAGCCGGGCCATGGTCTGTGATCCCGAGCAGTTTCAGCCCCTTGCGGGAAGCTGCTTTTGCCATTTCAGAAATCGTACTGATGGTTCCATGCCCGCTGGCGATGGAATGCGTATGCATATCGGAAAGATACATAGGAAAATCTCCATTCTGGAATACAGGTTAATCAGGACATTTTTGCTGCTGGCAAGGTCCGGTAAACACGATCTGAATGATACAGTTTTAATGCATTATGACAGAATCTTTTTGTTTTGTCAAACTGCTCTGTCAGGTGCGTGGAACAAAAAGGACAAAAAGCAACAGAGGAATTACCAAAAAACAACAATAAAGTAGCGCATTAATATGTTGTTTTTGGTTGACATACCGAAATATGAAAAGTATAATTAAATGAAATATATATATTATGCAATATAGTTACGAAATAAAAGATGCGATTACGAAATAAACAGTTCGATTACAAAATAAACAGTTCGATTACGAAATAAACAGTTCGATTATGAAATAAACAGTTCGATTATGAAATAAGCAATTCGGTTATCCGTTTACGGTCTGATTTTCAATGAAGGATGAATGAGATGGGATATACAACAAATATGCCTGAAGATGTAAAACAGCGCATTATTCAGGAACTGGTGCCGGGCAAACAGGTCAGCCTGGCCCACATTATCGCCAATCCGGATGATGTTCTGTATACCAAGCTTGGACTGGATCCGTCGCGGGATTACAGCCGTACAGCAATCGGCATCATGACAGTGAGTCCGGCTGAAACAGCCATCATTATGGCGGATATCGCGATCAAGTCCTCTGGCGTTGAACTGGGATTTGTGGACCGGTTCAGCGGCAGTCTGATCATAACAGGTACCGTATCCCAGGTTGAAGCATCGGTCAATGCCATTTTATCTTATACAGCAGAAAAACTGGGCTTTGCTGTCTGCCCTGTGACAAGAACATGAAAAAAATCGTTTTGATCGGTAGAAGTGAAGCTGGCAAAACAACGCTTACACAGGCGCTTAAAGGCCAGAAGATCCATTATCACAAGACCCAGTATGTCAATCACTTTGATGTGATCGTCGATACCCCTGGTGAATACGCGCAGACCAAACACCTGGGAAATGCGCTGGCTCTCTATACATATGAGGCGGACATCGTAGGTCTTCTTGTATCGGCGATCGAACCGTACTGTCTGTTTCCGCCCTGCTGTGCAGCCATGGCAAACCGGGAAGTGGTCGGCATTGTGACAAAGATCCATCATCCGATGGCAAACATCCGCAGGGCGGAGGGATGGCTTAAACTTGCCGGATGCCGGAAGATCTTCCACGTGGATTCTGCCAGCCATGAAGGAGTTCCGGAACTTTTTGAGTATCTCCGGGAGGAAGGGGACGTTATGCCATGGGAACGAAATCCAACAAAACCAACATAATAAGCCTCACAAAACCAACATAAAACCACACATTATATTGACTTTTTACGTGAACTATAGTATGCTGTATATGCAGATCACAGACCTGTTCTGTGTGTGTAACATTATTAAGATCAAAACAGGTAAATTACAGCTGCTGCGGCGATCAGATGAAATATATACAATGTTCCATTCTGCCTGTATGTTTCACCTGATCACCGCAGTATGAGGCCTGAACCTGTTAATAAGAACCCCAAATGCGCTTAAGGAGGAAAAAAGCATGGTAAACGAGTTCGAAATCAAGAAACAAATCTGTGACATCGGCAAGAGAATCTACAACCGCAACATGGTAGCAGCCAACGACGGAAATATTTCCGTAAAGCTGAACGATAATGAATTCCTTTGCACACCGACAGGTGTTTCCAAGGGCTTCATGACTCCAGAGTACATCTGTAAGGTAGATGCGCAGGGCAATGTGATCCAGGCAAATCCTGGCTTCCGTCCCTCTTCCGAGATCAAGATGCATATGAGAGTCTATGCAAAGAGACCGGATGTAGGATCCGTTGTACATGCTCATCCCGTATATGCTACCAGCTTTGCGATCGCAGGCATCCCGCTGACTCAGCCGATCATGCCGGAAGCTGTTATCGCTCTTGGCTGCGTGCCGATCGCTCCTTATGGAACACCTTCCACCAACGAGATCCCGGATGCAGTAGAACCGTATCTGGAGCATTTTGATGCAGTTCTTCTTGAGAGTCATGGCGCACTGACCTGGTCCACCGACCTTCTGGCTGCCTATCTTAAGATGGAATCTGTTGAATTCTATGCACAGCTGCTGTATCAGTCCAAGATGCTGGGCGGCCCGAAGGAATTTGACAAGGAGACCGTACAGAGACTGTATCAGATCCGCCGTCAGATGGGTCTTCCGGGAAAACATCCGGCAAATCTCTGCCTCAACAAGGACGGCATGAACTGCCATAACTGCGGCGGAAGCTGTTCCGAGCATGCTTCCTCTGCTTCCAACGGCGCAGCAGATGCCGAACTGGTTGCCAATATTACCAGACAGGTAATGGCGCAGCTGGGACTTAAGTAAGACCATATAAAACAGGAGGTCAATAACATGGCAATCAATGAAAACCTGGTACAGGAAATTGTACAGGAAGTCATGGCGAAGCTGCAGATCGCAGACAGTTCCTCCGGCAAGCACGGCATCTTTAAGGATATGAATGACGCGATCGAGGCTGCCAAAAAGGCCGACGCTGTTGTCCGCAGGATGTCCATGGACCAAAGAGAAAAGATCATCACTGTTATTCGCCGCAAAATTAAGGAAAATGCCGAAGTCCTCGCCCGCATGGGTGTTGAGGAAACAGGCATGGGGAATGTGGGAGACAAAATTCTCAAGCATCATCTGGTAGCCGACAATACGCCCGGTACAGAAGATATCACAACGACCGCCTGGTCTGGAGACAGAGGCCTGACGCTGATCGAGATGGGACCCTTCGGTGTGATCGGAGCTATTACTCCGTCCACAAATCCCAGTGAAACGGTCCTCTGCAATACCATCGGGATGGTGGCCGGCGGCAATACTGTAGTATTTAATCCCCATCCATCAGCAACCAAGACGACGATCTATGCCATCAATCTGGTGAACGAAGCTTCTCTGGAAGCGGGCGGCCCGGACAATATCGCGTGTACGGTTGAAAAGCCCACCATGGAAACCAGCAACATTATGATGAAGCATAAAGACATTCCGCTGATCGTTGCCACAGGCGGCCCCGGTGTCGTTACGGCAGTGCTTTCTTCCGGCAAGAGAGGAATCGGCGCAGGAGCCGGCAACCCGCCCGCACTGGTAGATGAGACAGCGGATGTAGAGAAGGCGGCAAGAGATATCGTCAATGGATGTACTTTTGACAATAACCTCCCCTGTATCGCAGAAAAAGAAATCGTTGCAGTCTCTTCGATCTGTGACGAGCTGATGCATTATCTGGTAAATGACAATGACTGCTACCTGGCTTCCAGAGAAGAGCAGGATAAGCTGACGGAAGTCGTTCTGGCCGGCGGCAAGCTGAACCGTAAATGTGTCGGAAGGGATGCAAGGACGCTTCTTTCCATGATCGGTGTTACGGCGCCTGCCAATATCCGCTGTATTGTATTTGAAGGTCCGAAGGAGCATCCGCTCATCGCGACAGAGCTTATGATGCCGATCCTTGGTGTTGTAAGAGCAAAGGATTTTGACGATGCGGTAGAACAGGCTGTATGGCTCGAACATGGCAACCGCCATTCCGCACATATTCATTCCAAAAATGTAGACAATATCACGAAGTATGCCAGAGCCATTGATACGGCGATCCTTGTCAAGAACGGTCCTTCCTACGCCGCTCTCGGATTCGGCGGTGAGGGATATTGCACCTTTACCATCGCAAGCCGTACCGGTGAGGGCCTTACAAGCGCCAGCACCTTTACCAAGAGAAGACGCTGCGTCATGTCCGACAGCCTCTGCATTCGCTGATTCAGGAGGAAATATATGGATATCAACAATGTAAATATTGAAGAAATAGTAAAACAGGTGCTGGCCGGGATGGCAGGAAATGCATCTTCCGCACCGGCACAGACCTCTTCCGCAGCTTCCCGTGCGATTCCGAAAACTGCTCATGTAGCCGTCCTTACTGCTCTGGAGCATTTTGATATCAAAGAATATCCCATGCCGGCCGTTGGAGATGATGATATTCTTGTCAAGGTAGAAGGCTGTGGTGTGTGCGGAACAGATGCACACGAATTTAAGAGAGATCCCTTCGGCCTTATCCCGGTAGCACTGGGCCATGAAGGCACCGGAGAGATCGTAGCCATGGGCAAAAATGTGAAGACAGATACAGCCGGAAAACCCGTGAAGATCGGCGACAAGATCGTGACCTGCATGATCTTTAAGGATGATCCGGAGATCACCATGTTCGACCTGAACAAAAAGAATGTGGGCGGTGCTGATGTTTACGGACTCCTTCCGGATGACGATGTACATCTGAACGGATGGTTTTCCGATTACATTCTTGTCAGAGGCGGAAACTTCGGATCCACGTTCTTTAACGTGAGTGATCTGGATCTGGATTCCCGTATCCTGATCGAGCCTTCGGCAGTTCTTGTACACGCGGTCGAGAGAGCGAAGAGCCTCAACATTCTTCGTTTCAACAGCCGTGTAGCGGTTCAGGGCTGCGGCCCCATCGGTCTTCTGTGCATTGCTGTTCTGCGTACACTTGGCGTTGAGAACATCTGTGCGGTAGACGGTAATGAGCAGCGTCTTGCTTTTGCAAAGAAGATGGGCGCTACTTCAACGGTGAACTTTAAGGACTTCCAGGGCATCGAAGCGCTGGCAGGCGGTGTGAAGGATGCTTTCGGCGGCCATCTGGCGGACTTCGCGTTCCAGTGTACAGGAAATCCTGTAGCGCATGCCAATATTTATAAATTTGTCCGCAACGGCGGCGGACTTTGTGAGCTTGGCTTCTTTATCAACGGCGGAGATGCGACCATCAATCCGCATTTTGATATCTGCTCCAAGGAGATCACCATCGTAGGCAGCTGGGTATATACCTTAAGAGATTACGCGACTACCTTCGATTTCCTGAAAAGAGCAAAGGGAATCGGCCTCCCGTTATCTGAACTGATCACACATCGTTTCCCGCTGGAACAGATCAACGAAGCGCTTAAGACAAACCTTGCCATGACAGGACTTAAGATTGCTGTCGTCAACAAATAAGTGATCTGACAGACAGGATTGCCCGGGTCTTAATATGGACCAGGCAGAGAACGATTTTATATGAAGGAGGAACACATGGCAGAAGCTGTAGGAATTCTTGAAGTATACGGGCTGGTCACCGCTTTTGTTGCAGCGGATGCCGGCTGTAAAGCGGCCAATGTGCATCTGGAGGTCTTTGACAAGAACAAGCCGGCCAATGCAGACCGTCTGCCAGTACCGCTCCTTGTCTGTATCAAATACCGCGGAAGCGTTTCGGATGTCACGGCGGCGGTGGAAGCCGGCATTAAAGTGGCAGAGCAGACGACCGGCGTGGTACAACATTATATTATTCCGAACCCCGAAGAGGGCACGGAAAAAATGCTGAAGATCAGCGCCCTCGACAAGCGGTGACAGAAGACTGACGGGGGATATATGCAAACGCATCAGAAGAGCCGGCGGCAGAAGACAGACAACGCGCGGCATGGTAAAGAGAATTTCAGCTTGTGTAGTATAGGAGGAAATACGATATGTCAATGGAAGCATTAGGAATGGTAGAAACCAGAGGACTTACCGCAGCGATCGAAGCAGCAGATGCCATGACAAAAGCAGCAGAGGTTACTCTGATCGGCACAGAAAAGATCGGATCCGGTCTTGTAACCGTGATGGTACGTGGAGATGTCGGCGCTGTCAAGGCAGCTGTAGAGAGTGGTTCCGCAGCAGCTTCCCGTCTTGGCGAACTGGTAGCCACACATGTCATTCCGAGACCTCATAATGATGTAGAAAAGATTCTTCCGACGATCTGAAAAGGCCCCGGGCAGAGTCTCTGAGGAAGATGACAGAGTCTTTTGCCGAAGGATCTCAGACAGAAGAATCAGGTGCAACAGATATTTTAAACGGAGAGACCGCTCATGAGTAAATCTTTGGGTTTTATTGAGATCACCGGTGTGGTGGCTGCCATGGATGCACTGGATATTATGTGTAAGGCTGCGGACGTGGAGCTGGCCTCCTGGGAACGTAAGCTTGGCGGGCGGCTGGTAACGATCATCATACAGGGTGATGTGGCAGCGGTCACCGAAGCTGTAGATGCAGCCGTGGCACACGCGATCAAAAAGCCGGTGAGCCATGCCGTGATCGCGAATCCCCACGAGGAGATCGTAAGGCTTGTCGAATTATCTGCAAGCCGCTGGAAAAAAGTAAAAAATAATAATCAGGAATAATTTTAAGGAGGAAATCTACTATGACACAGGAAGCATTAGGAATGGTTGAGACCAGAGGACTTACCGCAGCAATCGAGGCAGCTGACCAGATGTGCAAGGCAGCAAACGTTGTTCTCGTAGGAACCGAGAAGATCGGGTCCGGACTTGTAACTGTAATGGTCCGCGGAGATGTCGGCGCTGTCAAGTCTGCTGTAGAGAGCGGTTCTGCAGCAGCATCCCGTCTTGGCGAGCTGGTAGCTACCCATGTAATTCCGAGACCCCATTCTGACGTTGAGAAGATTCTGCCGGTTCTTAAATAATAGACAGGTTTTTGACCGGTCATTCAGCCGGAAGAAACGGAGGATAATTTGGAATCTGCAAATAATATTGAACAGATCACCAGACTTGTCATTCAGGCGCTGGATCAGAACCGTGAGAAGGATTCCGGATTTGTGGTTCCGATCGGAGTATCCGCCCGTCATATACACCTGACTCAGGAACATGTGGAAGTTCTTTTTGGCAAAGGCTATCACCTGACCAAAAAGAAGGATCTTATGGGAGGGCAGTTTGCCTCCAACGAGATGTGTACGATCGTAGGTCTTAAATTAAGAGCGATCGAGAATGTGCGTATTCTCGGACCTGTCAGGAAGGCTTCCCAGGTAGAAGTGTCCGCGACGGATGCCATTAAGCTCGGCATGAAGGTTCCCGTACGCGAGTCCGGAGATATCAAAGGCAGTGCGCCGATCGCGCTGGTAGGGCCGAAAGGGGCTCTTTATCTGAAGGAAGGCTGCATCGTTGCCATGCGCCATATCCATATGTCCCCGAAGGATGCAGAAGCCGCAGGCGTAAAAGATGGAGATATCGTATCCGTAAAAGCAGACAATGAGCGGGGCACGATCTTTAATCATGTAAAGATCCGTGTCGATAAAAGCTTTACGCTGGAAATGCATATTGACACAGACGAAGCGAATGCGGCGCAGATCGCGACCGGAATGACTGTAACGATTATAAAGTAAACGACAGGTTCTTTCTGTCGTTGACTAAAAATAAGCCGGAGATCCGGGCCATCTGTACAAATGGGCAGATGGCCCGGAGAAGCACGGCAAAAAAGCAGAAAGACAAACCTCTCCCTGCGGGGCGGGGGAAGATCATGAGCGGAGGTCCCTGAATGATTATTGGCAAAGTAGTGGGAAGCGTCGTCTCCACCAGAAAAAGTGAGAAACTGATCGGTAATAAATTTATGATCATTGAGCCGATACATCAGATGAAGGGCGGCCTCTCACAGGAAAGCCGGCAGGAAAGCCGGATCGTAGCGATCGACATCATTGGCGCAGGAATCGGTGAATATGTGCTTGTTGCCCAGGGAAGCGCGGCCCGTATAGGCTGCGGTATGGAAGATGCCCCTGTGGATGCGGCAATCGTAGGAATCATCGATGACGGCGCGGGATTGGAGTAAGGCCATGGAAATAAAAGAATTACAGAAAATATTACAGGAAAGTGGAATCGTTGGTGCCGGCGGCGCGGGATTTCCAACTTATGCAAAATTAACCGATCAGGCCAGAACCATCCTCATGAACTGCGCAGAATGCGAGCCTCTCTTAAAGCTGCACAGGCAGCTTCTGGAAAAGCATGCCTATGAGATCATGCGTACCTTTCAGATGGTAGCGGATACCGTAGGAGCAAGTGAGGCGATTATCGGAATCAAAAAGTCTTATGTGCAGACTGTTAATGCTTTAAGGCAGCACATTGAGGAGTTCCCCGGCATGCGGATCCATCTTCTGGAAGAAGTATATCCCATGGGGGATGAAGTTGTTCTTATTTACGAAGCCACCGGCCGTGTGGTGCGCCCCGGCGGTCTTCCGATAGAGCAGGGTGTGGCGGTATTCAATGTGGAGACCATCTACAATGTTTATCGCGCGGTAGAACAGAAAAAACCTGTCACAGACAAATATGTTTCGGTTGTGGCAGAGGTTGAAAATCCGGTGACAGTGCGCGTGCCGCTTGGCTGCACACTGGATGAAGTAGTTGCCACAGCCGGCCATGTAACCACTAAGGACGCCGTATATTTTGTGGGCGGCCCGATGATGGGACGGATCGGCAGCGGTTCTGACCCGGTGACAAAGACGACAAATGCGATTCTGGTTCTTCCGAAAGATCATGTGATCGTGGAAAAGAAGAACAGAACATCTTCTATAGATTTAAAGAGGGCGGCATCGATCTGCTGCCAGTGTAATACCTGTACCGATCTGTGCCCGAGACATAATCTCGGTCATCCGATCGATCCGGCAAGATTTATGCGGGCTGCTTCCAATCAGGATTTCCAGGATATGAATCCATATGTGAATGCCAGCTTCTGCAGCTCCTGCGGCGTATGTGAAATGTTTGCGTGTCCCCAGAGCCTTGCACCCCGCACTCTGCTTGCGGATATGAAAGCAGGTCTTCGGAAAGGCGGCATCAAACCGCCCCAGGGCGTTATTCCGAAGCCGGTACAGGAATCAAGAGAATTTCGTAAAGTGCCGGAGGAGCGGCTGATGGCAAGGCTCGGTCTTACCAGATATGATAAAGAAGCTCCTCTTGATGAAACCCTTGTACATGTCAGTAAGGTATCCATACCGCTAAGCCAGCATATCGGTGCGCCGGCAAAAGCAATCGTTGCGGCAGGTGATACCGTGACAAGAGGCCAGATGATCGCGGCGCCCGCCCAGGGACTCTCGGTGGGGATCCACGCAAGCATCGACGGGAAGGTCACGGAAGTTACAGACAGGCATATTGTGATCGCAGCGAGATAGAAAGGATGTGCAGAAAATGAGTAATGCAATCGGAATGATCGAATTTAAAACAACTGCAACGGGTATCACCGCTGCGGATGCCATGGTAAAAACCGCTGAGGTAGAGATCGTGGAAGCTCAGACTGTATGTCCAGGCAAATATATTGCCATCATCACAGGCGACCTTTCCGCAGTAAAGGCGGCCGTAGAGACGGCGGTTACAACGTATGAAGATAAATGTATCGACAGTTTTGTTCTCGGCAACCCGCACGAGTCTATTTTTCCTGCGATCTACGGTTCCACACATGTAGAGGAGATCAGTGCCCTCGGTATTCTGGAAACCTACGACGCGGCTTCCATCATTGAGGCGGCAGATCAGGCAGCCAAGACAGCCATCGTGGATCTGATCGAACTTCGTGTTGCAAAAGGTATGTGCGGCAAGTCCTATATGCTCCTGACGGGCGAGGTTTCCGCAGTGGAAGCTTCGATCGAGAGAGCAAAAGAACTCGTAGCCGCCAAGGGGATGTATCTTGATTCTTCAGTGATCGCGCATCCGGACCGTCGTATGATCGACAGTATTCTTTGATATGAAATTGTCTGCGGTTCCTGAGCCCTTTTAAGCGGAGGCGGGAAACGGCGGCAGACTGGTTTTGGGAGATAATCACTCCTTGGAGGAGACATTTATGCTGGCATTGGAGAGGAGAAACCAGATCCTGGAAAAGCTTCAGAAGGAAAAAAGAGTTGTGGTCAGCGACCTGAGCAGGTTCTATTCTGTTTCTGAAGAAACCATCCGGAGAGATCTTGAAAAACTGGAAAAGCAGGGACACGCCACGAAGAGTTACGGAGGCGCTGTCTATAAGGATGATATCAGTATCGATCTTCCGTTTAATATTCGCAAGAACCAGAATGTAGCAGGCAAGCAGCGGATGGCAAAGATCGCGGCTTCCCTGATCAATGACGGAGATCATATATTTCTGGATGCCAGCAGTACAGCTGTATTTGTGGCAAAAGCGATCAAGGATAAGGAACGCCTTACCGTCGTGACGAATTCCATGGAAGTTCTTCTGGAATTATCAGATGTGACCGGGTGGAATATCATTTCCACGGGAGGGGTCATGCGTGAGGGATATCTGGCTTTTTTGGGATCTATGACAGAGGAGGCATTCCGATCCTGTCATGTGGAAAAAGCGGTTTTCTCCTGCAAGGCGATCAATCAGGAATGGGGGATCATGGAATCGCAGGAGGTATTTGCCTATCTTAAAAAAGCCATGATCCGTTCAAGCAGGGAAAGCTTCCTTCTGGTGGACAGCTCAAAGTTTAATCAGACCGCTTTTGTAGAAACGGGGGACATCCGTCAGATCAGCAAGATCATCACGGATATACGCCCTTCAGATTCCTGGCTTGACTATTTTAAAGACCTCGGGGTCGAATGCCTTTATCCGGAAAATGCCGGGGGAAAAGAAGGAGAGTACAGATGAAAACCTTTGAAATGCGAACAGCGATACACTTTGGTGACAATGCGCTGGGAAGATTAAAGGAACTGCCATATAAAAGAGTATTGATCATTACAGATCCGTATGTCGTGCAGAGCCAGATGATCGATCTCATTACAGCACCCCTGGATGCTGCGGGCAAGGAGTATGATATTTTCTGTGACGTGGTGCCGGATGCACCGGTCGGTAAGATCGCGGAAGGAGTCAAAAAGTTTCTGCAGTATATGCCGGAGGCTGTCATCGCCGTCGGCGGCGGATCGGCCATGGATTCGAGCAAGGCGATCCGTGAGTTTGCTCTTCGCATCAACAACTACGGAAAGGTGGGTCTGATCGCGATTCCTACGACCAGCGGCACCGGATCCGAAGTGACCTCTTTTGCTGTCGTAAATGATACGGAAGCAAAGATCAAATATCCGCTGGTGTCCGATACTCTGACGGCAGATGAAGCGATCCTGGATGCAGAGCTGGTTAAATCGGTTCCTCCTGCGGTCACTGCGGATACGGGGATGGATGTATTTACCCATGCGCTGGAGTCCTATGTAAGTACAGATCACAATGAGTTTTCTTCTGCACTTGCAGAAAAATCCATCGAGATCTGCGGTGTGTTCATGCTCCGCACATATCTGGACGGACATGATATGCATGCCCGCCAGAAAATGCATGTAGCTTCCTGTCTGGCAGGTCTTTCCTTTAATACGGCAGGACTTGGGATCACGCACAGTATGGCACATCAGCTGGGAGCGGTTTTCCATGTACCGCACGGAAGAGCCAATGCCATGCTTCTGCCCCATGTTGTAGAATATAATTCAGATATAACCAAGGGTTCCAGAAGCCAGAAGGAATACCTTCCGGCTGTCAAGCGGTATGCCAATATCGCCCACATTCTGGGCCTCAGCAATTATAATAAAGTAATGAGTGTTCATTCGCTGGTCAACTGGATCCAGTTTATGCAGAAGGAAATGAATATTCCCCAGACCATCCAGGAAATGGGAACGATCACGCCGGATGCATATTTCCTGGCAGTGGACCGTATGGCGGAGGCAGCCCTTCAGGATACCTGCACTGCGTGCAATCCAAGGGTGCCGACCAAAGAAGACATTGTGAAGATCTATACCCGGCTGTGGTCGAATTAGTCTGATGCCGCGGTGCTCCGGGAGTGCCGTACAGACTGTTTTCATACGCATTTGTGACGGAAAGGTCATGTGTAACAGATATGAAAAGATCAAAACGTATTGAAGCTCTGGATCAGAGGGCTGTAAATAAAGACGGATTTATCGATGAATGGCCGGAGATGGGTTGCATAGCCATGAAAAGTCCTTACGACCCGAAACCTTCTATCCGGGTAGAAAATGGTGTGATCACGGAACTGGACGGGAAGAAAAGAGAAGACTTTGATTTTCTGGATCAGTTCATCGCAGATTATTCTATACGTGCAGACAGAGCGGATGAGTCCATGGCGATGTCTTCGCTTTCCATAGCGCGTAAGATCGTCGATATCGAGACACCCAGAAAAGAGATCCTGAAGATCATTTCCGGTATCACCCCTGCAAAGATGGTGGAAGTGATCAACCACCTGAACGTGGTGGAGATGATGATGGGCATGCAGAAGATGCGGGCCAGAAGGATCCCCGGAAATCAGGCACATATCACCAATCTGAAAGATGATCCGGTACAGATCGCCGCAGATGCCGCCGAAGGCGCACTTCGCGGTTTCCGTGAGGAAGAGACAACGACCGGTGTGGCAAGATATGCTCCGTTTAACGCCATGGCTCTTCTGATCGGTTCTCAGGCAGGCCGGAAAGGGGTCCTTACCCAGTGTGCCGTAGAGGAAGCCACAGAGCTGGAGCTCGGGATCAGGGGCCTTACGACTTATGCGGAGACCCTGTCCGTTTACGGGACGGAAAAAGTTTTTATCGACGGAGATGACACGCCTTATTCCAAGGCATTTCTGAATTCCGCCTATGCATCCAGAGGACTGAAGGTCCGCTTTACGTCAGGCTCCGGTTCCGAAGTACTGATGGGAAGCAGTGAAAAGAAATCCATGCTTTACCTGGAATGTAAATGTCTGTTCATGACAAAAGGCGCAGGATGTCAGGGAATCCAGAACGGGTCAGTCAGCTGTATTGGTGTGGCGGCATCCGTTCCCGCAGGCATAAGAGAGGTCATGGGTGAAAATCTTGTGGCGGCTCTTCTGGGCCTTGAATGTGCTTCCTCCAATGACCAGAGTTTTTCAAATTCAGATATGCGCCGTACGGCGAGAACCATGCTGCAGTTTATGCCCGGGACAGATTTCATTTTTTCCGGGTATGCGGCAGAACCTAATTATGACAATATGTTCGCCGGATCAAATTTTGATGCGGAGGATTTTGATGATTATAATGTGCTTCAGAGGGATATGCAGGTGGACGGAGGCCTTCGGCCGGTAACGGAAGAGGAAGTGATCCGTGTCCGCAGCGAGGCAGGAAAGGCAGTCCAGGCGGTCTTTAAGTATTTAGGACTTACAGAGATCACCGACGAACAGGTGGAGGCTGTCACCTATGCCCACGGAAGCAGAGATACGTTAAAGAGGGATGTGGCAGCAGATCTGATGGCTGCAGATGATATGATGAAGAGGGGCATCACCGGTGTCGATGTGGTGCGGGCTCTGGCCGAGAGCGGGTACACTTCGCTCGCGGACAGTATCCTCTCCATGCTGAAGCAGCGTGTGATCGGTGATTATATGCATACTGCGGCGATTCTGGACGAGAATTTCCAGGTGATGTCCGGAGTCAATACACCGAATGATTATCTCGGACCCGGTACGGGATACCGTGTAGACGGAAGCCGCTGGGAAGAGATCAAAGCCATTCCCCACAGAATCGATGCAAACACATTTTAGGAGGCTGCGCCATGGAAATGAGTGAGCAACTGATACAGGTTATAACCAGAACCGTTGTGGAGCAGCTGAAGAATAATGAAGAGCTGAGGAACGCTGTCGTCAGACGATATGCCGACAGGAATGGACAGAACGGCCGCACAGGCGTCTCCTCTCTTGCCGGGAAGACCCGGATGCGTCCAAAACATTCCTACGAAGGATCTGTCCGGGCGCAGAAGGGGACGGATCCGAAGGAGATCGTCATCGGCGTGGGAGCTGCTTTTCAGACAGAGATCACATCGACGATCTGCGGAATTCCGCTTTCCGATGTGCTGGCAAATGTAAAGGCAGGAATTGAGGAGGAAGGCATGACCTCCCGTGTGGTGAAGGTTCTTGATACATCCGATGTCGGGTTTATGGCTCTGCAGTCGGCAAAGCTTTCCGGTTCCGGGATCGGCATCGGGATCCAGTCCAAGGGGACAACAGTCATTCATCAGAAGGATCTGTATCCGCTTACCAATCTGGAATTGTTCCCGCAGGCTCCGCTGATGACACTGGATACCTATCGTAAGATCGGCAGAAATGCTGCCCGCTATGTGAAAGGTGAGAAGGTGACGCCCATCGAGAGCGTCAATGATCCGATGGTACGGGCAAAATTCCAGGTAAAAGCTGCTTTGATGCATATTATTGAAACAGAACAGCTGGATCCTGAACGGGGAATGATCGTCTGGGATCAGTGATCTCCGTCAGCTGCCGGAAAAGAGTACAGGATCCGGAAAAAGTTTCCGGTGTTCCTTAGATTCTTATGATTCTGAAGATAGCGGATGGTCTGGAAGAGAGGTAGGGCATGAGCCGATATCCATTAGGCCAGAGTGAGGCCGATACGATCACATCACGAACAGGGAAAAAGCTGTCAGAGATAACGCTGGAGGAAGTCAGACGGGGTAATGTCACGGCGGATGATATCAAAATTTCTTCCGAACAGCTGAGACGCCAGGGCTCCGTTGCGGCGGAGAATGACAATCCCCAGATGCAGGCGAATTTTGAAAGGGCAGCTGAACTGGTCAATGTTCCGGATGATGTGATCCTTACCATGTATAATAAACTGCGCCCCAACCGTTCCACAAAGCGTGAACTGGTTCTGATGGCACAGGAACTGCTGGAAAAATATCAGGCACCTCATTGCGCAAAGCTTGTGCTGGAGGCTGCCGAGGTCTACGAAAAAAGGGGAATTCTTCTTTGAAACTCATAGCAGGTGTTGATATAGGAAATTCCACAACAGAAGTATGTGTAGGTGAGGTAAGCGGGAGCGGAGGCTTTCGCTTTCTTTCCAGTGCCTCTAGAATGACGACCGGGACAAAAGGGACTCTCCCCAATGTGCTGGGAATCCGTTCTGCACTGGAAGAAGCGATGGATGCCATCCGGAGGCCTGTTTCGGATCTTGACCTGGTGCGTCTCAACGAGGCGGCGCCGGTGATCGGTGATACGGCCATGGAGACCATTACGGAGACCATTATCACAGAATCTTCGATGATCGGGCACAATCCTTCCACACCTGCAGGAGCCGGTGTCGCGGCGGGAGAACTGCTGTCCATCCGGAATCTCTGGAAGGGAAGACCGGGGACTTCTTATATAGTATTTGCCGAGAACCGGTTTTCTTTTGAAGAGACAGCCAGAAGACTGAATCAGTATATCCCGGAGCTGGATATCTGCGGCCTGATCCTTCAGGCTGATGAAGCTGTCCTTGTGGAAAATCGTCTTTCAAGGAAAATTCCCATCATAGATGAGGTAAAACATATACACAAAGTTCCTGAAGGGAAGATGGCTGCGATCGAAGTGGCACTCCCGGGAACTTCGATCCGGATGTTGTCCAACCCTTATGGGATCGCTACGCTTCTGGGACTTACGGCGGAGGAGACCCGTCAGGTCACGCCCATCGCGAAAAGTCTGATCGGGAAGCGAAGCGCCGTGGTTATCAGGACGCCAAACGGGAATGTGACGGAAAATGTCCTGCCCGCAGGCGAAATAACCATCAGGGGCGGACAGACGGTGAAGGTGAATATTGATGCCGGGGCAGAGGAGATCATGCAGTCCCTCGCTTCGGCAGGAGAAATAGAGGATATAGAAGGCCAGCCCGATACAAATGTGGGAAATATGTTTTCACGCATCAAATCCGGCATGGCCGATGTGGCAAAGGTTCATGGGGAAGATATCCGCATCACGGATATTCTGGCGGTAGATACGCTTGCACCGGTGGCGGTATCCGGAGCCCTGGCAGGAGAAACCTGCATGGAAAAGGCGGTGGGCATCGCCGCCATGGTTAAAACGCAGCATCTTCCCATGCAGAAGATCGCGGAACGGTTGGAGAATGAGCTTCATGTAAAAGCCGTGGTGGCCGGGGTGGAAGCAGTAATGGCTTCTCTTGGCGCCCTCACGACGCCGGGGACGACCCTGCCGCTTGCGATCCTTGATATGGGCGGCGGTTCTACGGATGCAGCGGTTCTGGAGCGGGACGGCACGGTGCGCACGACACATCAGGCGGGCGCGGGGGAGCTGGTCTCCATGCTGATCCAGACAGAACTTGGGCTGAAAAGCCGTGTGACAGCGGAACAGATCAAAAAATATCCCATGGGCAAGGTTGAAAGCCTTTTCCATCTTCGTCTGGAAAACGGGGCGATGCAGTTTTTTGAGGATTCCATTGATCCCCGCTATTTTGGACATGTAGTTCTGCTATCTCCGGGAGAAATGCTGAAGATCGAGGAAGATATCCCCATGGAACGCATCCTGGAGGTTCGAAGAGACGCGAAGAAAAAGGTATTTGTCCGGAATGCGCTTCGTGCCCTGCAGGCGGTCGCTTCAGATCATGATCTGAAGAAAATACCGAATGTGGTGCTGGTAGGTGGTTCCGCGGAGGATTTTGAGATTCCTGAGATGCTGACGGAAGCCCTTGCGGAATACAGGATCGTCTGCGGACGGGGAAACATCCGGGGAAGCGAAGGACCCCGCAACGCAGTGGCAACCGGTCTTCTGCTTTCCTATATCGGAAGCCGGACCTGAGGCAGCGCTTCGGTTCGACAGTCAGAAAGCAGAGAATGATGATGGCGGGAGTGTGCCGGGAGTCATGTTTCTGGCCGATACTCTGTGAGAAGAGGTGTGTTATGGTAGTCAGCCGGCCGGCAATCATTATTTATACGGATGATCCGGACGAGGATCTTCTAAGGGAAGTCCTTTCCGGGATCGAAGAAGAGGGCGTTCTTTACGAAGTGCATTCTCATGAAGGAGACCTGGATACGCTGGCCTACGATGCAGCCAATGAATCGATGCTCGGCAGCGGTGTGGGGATCGCAGGCAGACGCCTGGCCATGCAGATGTACCGCCTTCCGAAAGGGAAAAATGTATACGAGCTGGATCATCCCTTTTTCTGGCAGTGCAGGAATCTGGGAGCAAACAGTGCGAGAGCAATCAAGAAAATGCCTTTTAAATCTTTAACAGTTTGTCCGGATGATCAGTCAGGAAGCTGACCTTTATGATCGGTCCGGCAGGGGTGCGGATCATATGAATATTTATACCAGGGGCGGAGACAGGGGAACAACGAACCTGATCCATTCTAAAAATCTTTCAAAATCGGACGACAGAATACAGCTGGTGGGAACTATAGATGAGCTGACCAGCCATATCGGTCTTGTAAAAACGCTTGTAACGGATCCCGATACCCTGCGTTTTCTGGAGATGATCCAGAAGACTCTGATCAAGGTGATGGCAGGTGTGGCGGATCCTTATAACAGAGAATATCATCTCAGTGATGATCCGACAGAACGGCTGGAAGAGGAGATCGACCGTCTGGAGGCACTTTTTGACAGGCCCAGGCAATTTATTCTGCCGGGTGCATGCCGGACCTCCGCCGAAATGGATATTACCCGTACAGTAGCAAGAAGGGCTGAACGCGCCCTTGCATCTGTCAGTGTTAAATTTGGTGCGGATACCGGGACGAAAAAGTTCATGAACCGTCTGGCTGATTATCTGTATGTGCTGGCACGCTATACGGATGCGAAATACGGTTCAGATCTTCCGGCAGACAAACCTGAAGATAAAAAGACAGGACATGAGGCATTGAACGCATTGAATATGAATGAGGCTGTGGTAAGAGAGGTACTTGCAAGAATAGGTGCTGCGGGAAGGATCACGCTGGATTCTGCGAAGAGGCTGATCGAGAAGGTGGAAGAGGAAGCCAGGCGCCGGAATAAAAATGCAGTGATCGCTGTATGTGGTCCGGATGGGAATCCCATTGCCGTACATGTGATGGACGGCGCTTTCCTGGTCAGTTTTGATGTGGCTGTCAAAAAGGCTTATACTTCCGTTGCAGTCAAGATGTCTACAAAGGAGCTCAGCCGTCTGGCCCAGCCTGGAGAGACCTTCTATGGCGTTGATAAGATGGATAATGGAAGGATCGTCATCTTTGCAGGAGGCGTTCCGTTAAAAGTGGGGGATACGATCATCGGCGGTCTCGGCATAAGCGGTGGTACCGGTGAAGAAGACCACAGTCTTGCGGAGTATGCGCTTTGTGTACTTCATGAAGTACTCTGATCATGCCTGCTGTTAAAAAGGGCTGTGAAGCCCGGGATCTGTTGTTCAGCAATCTGAACATTCCGGACTTCACAGCCCTTATTTTTATCGCTTTCTTAAATATCATCTTCCTCAATAGAGATACCCTCGTCCAGGAGAGCATCCTCCTCTTTTGAAAGACCGGTTGGGGAAGAATTGTCTTCATCAGAAGAACTGCTTTCATCGGAAGAACTGTCA
>CACZPF010000361.1 GCA_902782975.1 uncultured Lachnospiraceae bacterium | reverse complement strand
GCTTTTTCCGATATAAAAGCGGTCCGTGAAAAACTGCCGGGCGTCTTTTTGAACGCAAGGTACAGTCCTGTCCGGCTTATGAATGCCGCAAAAGAAGATGTGGAAAAAGAAGTGGCGGCTCTGGCAGAAAACGGGCAGGAGAACGGCGGACTTGTTTCCATATCCTGTGTCGGTATCGACAGCAATATGCCGGATGAGCAGATCCTGAGTTTCCTTGAAGCCTGCAGAAAGATCAGCGGTTCATACAGGTGACGGGATCTGTTTCAGGATGAAAAAGAGTGTAATTGGCGCAGTAAATGCGCCAAGAAAGAGGAAAAGATGTTCGAATATGAATTAAATCAGCCTGGCTTTACGGTTTATCACAACAGTGAGCCCTGGCGTGTAGCTGTTCACAGTTATCAGGAAGATGTAAACGGTCTTTCGTCCTTTAAAAACTGGGGGCGGCATCTTACCTCCCAGGAGGCATTTGTCCTGTTAAGGGGCAGAGCCTTTCTTGTCACCTCCTGTGAGGGCGAAGATTATAAGATCCACGACCTGAGGCATGGCGTACTGTTCGTTGTAGATACAGCCGAGCGACATGCCATTTTGCTGGATCGGGATACGGATGTTCTCATCATGGAAAATCAAGACATGAGCGCTTCTGTAAATGAGCCGATCAATGCCTCCGTGATAGAAGCCGTGGCAAAGGCCTGGTCGTGACGAGAGAGACAGGAGGGAGGCAAAGAACCGTCCTCTGTCTCCTACAGTGTATACCCGATCTGTAAATTGATCGATTGGGGATGATCACCAAATTTATCACCGAACAGGTTAATACCATTGACATTTTTTGACCTGGGATCTACACCAATACGCACACTTGAATAAGATCTTTCGGTGATATGTAAATCCGGAATTGTCACGGTACTGATAGGCGTGTGATCCAGATAAGTACCGGATTGGTCAACACGCCAGGTTTTCAAAAAACCATACTGTGTATTGGTCAGCCCCCACCATGCCGGGGTCAAATGACCTTGCCTGCCACCGCAATCACAGGGACAGGTCCATGTGCCCAGGCGTACATCGTTGAATTCAACAAAGATGTCACTGGGCCATGGATCACGATACATGGGTGCTTCCGAGCAGGCTTCAAAGGACAATTCTATCCAGTCAATATTGTCGTTGCTGAGAAGCGTTTCACAGAAACGGTATTCAAGATAACCCTGCCGAAACCAGATCAGCTGTGCATCAAAGCGCTGAGGAGAATAAAATAAATGCGGAAGATCAATTGTACCTAATGATTGTTTTTCGGACACCAGCCCACATGTAGGCTGAATGCCTTCGGCAGCAGAGTAACCACCGATAGGCATGCTCATGGAAAGTGGCTGCGCTTTTAACAGCTGCTCCTTTGGCGCCAGATTGATTGAAATGGTATCTATTTTTCTGTTACATATCTTTAATGCTCCGTGCGTGCCGGGTTGTGAATCGGTACGTACCAGTTCTGCATCTTCCAATATACGAACAGCCAGGGCCATAGAAGACATAGGAATGTCTAATTCACGAGCCAGTTCGCTTACACTCATGCTCCGATAACCTAATGCTGCTATTATGTCCAGACGGACCTGAGACGAAAGCGCTCTTGCAATTTTTCCCAACAATTCTGGAGATTCGATGGAAAGTTCCGCATGTTTTCCCATAATTTCCTTCATATGAGGTTTGCTCCTTTTGATAAAGATTTATATTGTCTTTTTGCTGTGTCATTTTGAATTATAGCATGACCGTCTCAAAAAGTAAATGAAATGTACAAAATATTTGGAATAAATGGGGCGTTAAATCCGGGTTTTATAATATTATTCTAAAATTATTGACATATACCCGGCATACTGTTAGAATCAAAATCAAGATAAATAGAGGATAGTTCCAATATAGAATCAGGGGATACAATTATATCCTTGTGATAATGATATTTTAATACAAATATTATGTAACAAATATTTTGTATGAATGGAGGGGGATTTTGGAACAGTTAATACCTAGAAGTGAACATCCAAGGCCGGATTTTAAAAGAGATACATTCTTTAATCTGAATGGAGAATGGCAGTTTGCGTTTGATGATTTGGATGAGGGTCTGACAGCAGGCTGGCAAAGATCTGGCTTTATGTTTCCGCTGAAGATTATTGTGCCATTTGTTTACCAGTCAAAGCTTAGCGGCATTGGACCAACAGATGAAATCCACCGTCTTTTATGGTATCGCCGTGTGTTTTCCGTTCCGCCAGACATGAAGGAACAACGAGTGTTGTTACGCTTTGGCGCGGTAGATTACAGATGCCGTATTTATATAAATGGGGAGATGGTGGGGAGCCATGAAGGAGGTTATACACCATTCTGCTTCGATATTACAGATTTTTTGATTAATGGTGAGAATGATTTGTGCCTTCGGGTAGAGGATACACTGGATTTTACACAGCCAAGAGGCAAACAATATTGGAATCGCGGATTGTCGGGCTGCTGGTATACCCCTGCCAGTGGTATTTGGCAGACTGTATATCTGGAGGCGGTAAAGGATAACCACATTCGATATATTCATATAACGCCGGATATTGACCGGCATATGGCTGCCGCGGAGATTACGCTGGACAGACAGCCTTCTGAAAATATGGCGCTGACCTTGAAGGTATCGATGGAAGGAAAGCATTACCGTACCGTGACTACCACGATAAGTGACAAAACGAGCTGGGTTCCGGTAGATCTGGACATACATGGGGCTCTGGATAGTGTGCGGTTATGGTCGCCGGAGCACCCTGCTCTTTATGATGTGGAAGTAATACTTACACGGAACAGTGAGATTGTGGACCATGTGCAAACGTACTTTGGCATGCGAAAGATAGAGGTTAAGGATGGCCGGGTATATCTCAATAACTGTCCGATCTATCAACGTCTGATTCTGGATCAGGGTTATTGGCCGGATTCTCTTATTACTCCACCTTCGGATGATGCGATAAAAAAGGACATTAAGCTCACAAAGGAACTTGGGTACAATGGAACTCGCAAACATCAGAAAATAGAAGATCCCCGTTATTATTATTGGGCGGACAAGCTTGGTCTGCTGGTTTGGGGGGAGGTTCCGAGCGCATACGATTTTACCGATGAGATGCAGCGAAGTATTATGAAGGCGCTGGCGGAATTTGTTGACAGAGACTTTAATCATCCATCGATTATTGCCTGGGTACCGTTGAATGAGAGCTGGGGTGTCCGGCAGATCTATGCACATCCAAGACAGCAGGAATTTGCCAGGATGCTGTATCATATGACTAAGGCGTTGGATGGTACGCGGCTTTGCTCAAGTAATGATGGGTGGGAGCAGGTCGAGAGCGACATTTTTGCACTTCATGACTATGCTGTGGATAGAGCAGTGATTGATGCGCATTTTGGTGACCGCCGGGCGGTAGAAATGCATTCCTGTGATTTGCGCCCCTCATGTGCTTTGGACTTTGTACCTGACAGCAGAGAGGCGTTTATGATTACAGAATATGGCGGTATAGCATTTCAGAACTTTGGCATTCAGGGGCAGCTTGGGGGAATGGAAACCTGGGGATATCATGAAAAGGTAAAAGATGAAGAAGCATTTTTCCAGCGGTTTCAAAATGTGACAGATGCTATCCGCGCCATTCCGTACTGTCAGGGATATTGCTACACTCAGTTAACCGACGTGATGCAGGAGATTAACGGTGTATTCACTCCGGAACGTGAACCGAAGGTAGATATAAAGCGCTTTGCGGCGATCAATATTAACCCAGCTGGCAAGAACTGATCTCCATCGGCGAAAAGATGGATGGAAAGGTAAAATGGAAGGAGGAAGTTCTATGTAAGATGCAAGGAAAGAAAAAAATCATCATGCGGGATACTTATTAATACAAAAAAATCATCAGAGAACAGGAGGACAATTCATGAAAAAACTATTATGTCTGGCTTTGACAATGTCTATGTTGGTTCCTTGCATGTCGGTTAAGGGGGAGGAAGCGGTCAAATTGACTTTCTGGACACATAGTGGCATGAGAGATTCTATTGATCCGTTAACTGAAAATTATCTGGCGGAACATCCTGATATTCAGATTGAGGTTTCCTACTTTGGAACGGATAGTATAAAGGATTCTCTGAAGGTGGCAGCTTCTTCAGAAACATTACCGGATCTGTGGTTCAACTGGGGAGGTAACTTGGGAGGTTATTATGTAAAAAATGACTGTACATACGATCTGACAGAGTACGCCAATACTCATGGCTGGGATGAGAAATTTAATAAAGGTGCCTTGAATCTTTGCACTTTGGAAGGTAAATTGTCAGGTTTTCCAACAAGTGTCAATATGATGACCATGTACTATAAAAAGAGCGTGTTTGAGCGCTGTGGCGTAGAAGTACCGACCACCTTTGAAGAACTGGAGGCTGCCTGCGAAAAGCTGAAGGAAAATGGTGTTGTACCCTTTGCTACTGCAGGACTTTATGGATGGCACCTGATGCGTATTGTGGAGCAGTTGGTTGAAAATTATGCCGGTGCCTCGCTGCACGATGAATTGCAGCAGATGAATACAAGCTGGGATTGCGAAGAAGTGATAAATGCATTTGCAAAATATCAGGAATGGTGCAACAAAGGTTATTTCCCGGAGGGTTTTATTACCAGCAATCCAGATGATACGCTGATGATGCTTGCTATGGAAGAAGCAGCTATTTATCCTGAAGTGCAAAGCTTTGATAATACAGTGATCAATAATGAACTGGATGTTGAGGAATATGGATGGTTTGCCTTTCCAAATGGTACAGGCCGTGTTTCCTCATTTGGCGATATGGTGCAGTTTAACGCCAATTTGACGGATGCACAGCTTGCTTCTGCCGACGATTACCTCTCATATATATTTTCGAATGAGAGTGCCAATTCAGAATATGGCGCTCATCTGGCACCTACATCCCGCTCTGACTATCGCTTCCCCGATGCTCAGCCGCATGCAGCGGAAGTATTTTCCTATGGTTCGGGCAGCGGATCCTTTACAATTACCGATCAGGCATTTCCTACGGAGGTTGCAGATGTTCTGTTCAGTATGCAGGAGGCTTTAAGTACTGGCGAAGTTACCCCGGAAGAGGCGGCAAAAGCACTTGAAGCAGCGGTACAGGAGTATCTGGCGCTTAAGTAATAAGAGTATTTAGAGTTTTATGTCAAATGGAAGACAGGCGGCTTCTATTCTATATGTAGAAGCCGCTGTTTTCCTTTTTGATTCAAGTGGGGGAAAAGATTATGCAAAGTAAACACAGCGAGCCGGCGGCAATCCTTTTTCTGCTCCCTGCCGGAATAATCTACGTTTCAGCTATTCTGTTTCCGATCGCTTATTCATTGTACCTGAGTTTGTTTACGGGCAGCGGTATTAACAACTGGGAGTTCTGCGGAATGCAGAATTATGTGAAACTTCTTCAGGACAAAGTTTTTCTGCTCTCCCTGCGCAATTCGGTCATATGGATGATGCTGACATTGGTATTCACCACCAGTTTTTCCCTGCTGCTTGCGCTCATTTTGAACCGCAGGTTTTTTGGAAGAACTTTTTTCCGGGGTCTCTTTTACTTTCCGACGGTTATCGCAATGATCGCGGTTGCTATTATCTGGCGCTGGATTTATCACCCAAATCTGGGATTTATTAATCAGTTCAGCAAAGCCGTCGGCCTGAATTTCAGCCAGACCTGGCTCTCTAATCCAAAATCCTCCCTGATTGCATGCTTTGTGGCGGCTCAATGGACGGCGGTCGGCCAGCCGATGATATTATTTCTTGCGGGACTGCAGGGAATATCAGAGGATGTCATTGAGGCAGCCCGTATAGATGGTGCAAAGGGTTTAAAGCTGTTCTTTTCGATTACAATACCTCTTTTGAAGAATACGTTTGTCGTGGTACTTTCGACACTGATGATCGGTGCATTAAAGATATTTGATATTATTGTCGGTCTTACAGACGGAGGTCCGAACAATGCTTCGCAGGTTATTGCTTCTTATATGTATTCTCAGACTTTTGAATATAGCCATTGGGGATACGGAGCATCCATCGCCTGTTTTATGGTGCTTATCATGTTAATTATCATTGTTCCGTATGTCAGCTTTATGGCCAGAGATACTTGAGGAGAGATGCGATGAAATGTTCAGGAAAAACTCTTGCTTTTAAGATATTGCTTTATGCCGGCCTGATTTTGCAGGCTTCCATATGGATTGCACCGGTATTTACTTTGCTGGCTACTTCTTTGAAGTCAAAAAAAGACTTCTATAGCGGACTTGGACTGTTCAACATGCCTTCCCATATTGCCTGGGAAAACTATATGGCTGTCCTTAAAAAAGGAAATATGTTGTCGTACATGAAGAATGATGCCATTATCTGTCTGTTGAAGGTTCCGCTGGGAATTTTTCTGGAGGCCATGGCGGCCTTTTCTCTCACAAGGCTGCGCCTGCGCCATCGGACAGGGATTTTCATATTTTTTATTATTGGGATGATGCTTCCAATGCAGGTCGCACTGGTACCAATCAGTATTGTTTATAAGAAATTGAATCTATTTAATACCTATTTTGGACTGTTTTATGTTTATGTGGCATTTGGACTTTCTTTTGGAATTATGGTTCTCCGCGGCTTTTTTATAAGTATTCCCCGTGAACTTGACGAAGCTGCCTACATTGATGGGTGCAGCAAAATGCAGGTTTTTACTAAAATTATTCTCCCGGTGAGCAAGCCAGCTATCGCAACACTTGTTATCAGCGACTTTTTAGCAACATGGAATGAGTACATGTTGGCAAGTATTATCATTACGAAGGATGAGATGAAAACGATACCTACAGGTATTCTGAATTTTGTGGGTCAGTACAGCACGGATTATGGCGGCCTCTGTGCCGGCGTTTTGATCAGTCTTCTGCCGGTGCTTACGGTATATCTGGTGTTTCAGAAATACTTTGTTGCAGGGATGGCTGGCGCGATTAAGCAGTAGATAAGGAGACAAAGAACCGTCCCCTGTCTCCCTTGGCTCTTTAGAAGAATCTCCCGGGCGCAGAGAGCCACTTGTCGACGTGGTCGAAGAGAACCTTTTCTGTATCGCCGAACTGGCCGGGGAAGGCTTCCACTTCCCTGTTGGCGTTGAAGTTGTGGGTGGCGCCTTCGACAAAAGCGATGGATTTGTCGGCGCTGGCCGCACCTTTGTAGATTTCCTCGGCAGCCAGGTACTCGTAGCTTCCGGTCATGCCCATGACGAGGAGCGGAACGCTGAGATGTTTTACATTGCCGGGGGTGCAGTTGTAGGTATGATCCCAGTCGATACCGGAAGCGCCATCCTCGAAGAGCATGTAGTCTTCCTTTGCCATAACTGCGTGTTCGGTCAGATAATTGCGGACGGTGCCTGCAGCAGCGCCCAGGCCGAAAATGCCGGAGGGAGAGTGCTTTACGCTGGAATTCCGGATGGTATGGACGATCTCGTGGGTGATGCTGCCGTCTGCGTGGAGAAGGTCGTAGGCTTCCTTTGTATGGGAGAAGAGATGCACATCCTGGGGAAACAGGCGGTTGCAGGGATGAATCTGGTTGGCCCCTGCAATATTAAACGGCTCGTCATCTATATAATCCCCCTGGCCGCTTTCGATGGCACGCAGGCGTTCGAGGGCCTTTTTTACGATCTCATTATTTCTTTTTGCCTGTGCTTTGAAATATTTTTCACGGAATTCTTTTGTATAGCAGGTATCATTCCCTGCATAACCGCTTTCTTCGGTGAAGTAATCGTATTCCGGGTTAGTCTTTACTCCATTCTGATCATCGATAATGGCCGGATCGATGCTGAACAGAGTCATGGAGCCATTGCCCCAGTTGGAGTCAAGGCTCATAAATCCGTCGGCTTTCGGGAGCTCTTCGGAAAGGGAGCACCTGATCAGCATATCATCGCCCTTAACAGAAGCAATGCCGTTTTCAGCAATACGCTGATAGGCGGACATGACTGTCGCACCACCGCTGTGCCCCATAAGGACGATTTTCTCTACCCCGGGATAAGCCCGGAGAAATTCTACGCATCGCTTTACATCGAGAAGCTTTTTATCCAGAATGGAGGCACGGTCACTGACGCAGCTGCCGAGGGTACGGTAGCCTCTTCTGGCCAGCTCGCCGCAGATATTCCAGGTGCTGTAGTCGGCATCGGCATGCATGATGACGACGGCGATCTTCGCTTTTTCACCGGGCTCTTCCGGCTCATATAAAATTCCACGCTGGAAATTCATCCCGTCCCCAAGCTGAACAAATGTATCTCTGATCGGAACGCCCACGTTTGAATAACCGCCGTGGGTTTCTTTTATTTCTTTGGTCTTTTCATTAAAATACAGCATGTTATATCCTCCCGATACTGTAACTGATCCTTATAAATAATTTCACACTTTCCGCTATGGCAAAATACGCACGGATAAAAGAGCTGCTTCCTGGCTTATTTTAGCCCGTCACGAGCTGCTTTCGCTGCATTCCTCTTGTCTGCAAGAGAGATGACATCCGATGCGGTGTTGGAGTCGGTGATGATCACATTGAGCAGCTTCCCTTTCAGAGCGCCGTATATAGGTCTTATTTTGTCGAGCCCCTGGGCGACCCCGATCCTGGTCGGGATAACTGAAAGACTGTTCAGATTCATGGCGATCACCTTGGCATTCCATTCCGAGGGCAGTTTGATCCCGTTGATGTTATAATACTGTGCCAGCATACATCCGGCGGCTTTCAGATCGGTATGCTCCTCTATATGATGCGCGTTCATAAGACCCTGCCAGGAATTATGCACATTGCTTCTCTTTTCCGGAGCAGAAAGCCCCGTAAGCATGAGAGTACATCTGGTCATTTTTTCAAATACGGCATGAACCGCCGGTTCCCGGAGAATAACTTCCTTAAGGTACAGGTCATTCACATAGAGAGAAGTGCTGAGAGCGTGGAAAGTAAGATTCGAATGATGTTGTGCCAGTCTGGTGAGAATAAGGGTCGTATCCTGCATGGAAAGGGAATTGACCGTCGTTCCCATCTGCTGAACGATCTCCAGGGGATATTGATCATCGAGTTTTAGTTGATCGAGAATGGCATTCACGGTACGGCTTTTGGATATCCCTATAATGCCGCCCTTCTTAATTTTCTGCCCAACGTACTGCGACGAATATTTTATGAGAGCCTCCTCCATATTCTCCAGCCTGTCCGGATGGGAACTGATGACGATCGCATCCTGAAGGCCAAAGAGATCACAGAGTTTCTTTTCGAGAGAAGGAAGCCGGTCGATGACAGGGTGGACTTTTATTTCTACAATGCCGAGCTCTTTGGCCTGATTCAGAAGTCTGGAGACTTTTGGCCTGGACAGAAACAGTTTATCCGCAATATCTGACTGCAGCATGTTCAGATCATAGTACATATGAGCAACCTGATAGATCTCTGCATATTCTTCGCTTTTTTTATTATCGTCATTAATAAGCATTGTTATTTCCGTCTCCTTTCCGGCTTTTGTAAAAAAGATATCACAAAATTTCGAAATCAACAAGAAAAGCGGCTAATGTTGAACATAGTTTCATCCTGATCCGGCATGTCAAAAAAAATATTTCGGAAATCGGGTTTATAAACGGTGATCCATGAAATATTGTTCAGCCACAGTATTTTCTTGTTTTCCTAAACATTTGTTGACAAAAGGGTCTATTTTCTTATAATTATAAGTGATAGTTTTTCGAGGTTGACGCTATTTTACAACAAGTTTTTTATAGCAGAGGAGATAAACCTGTGAATTACATTACTATGATCCTTTCACTGTTATGCGGGGTTGCCTTGTTTCTCTATGGTATGTCACTTATGGGGGAAGGCCTCCGCAATGTTGCCGGAAATAAACTGGAGACTTTTTTGTACCGGATGACCAATACACCGGTTAAGGGAGTCCTTCTCGGTACGGCAGTTACTTCCATTATCCAGTCTTCATCGGCAACGACGGTCATGGTGATCGGTTTTGTTAACTCCGGTATTATGAAGCTCGGGCAGGCCATCGGTATTATTATGGGTGCCAATATCGGTACCAGTATAACAGGCTGGATCCTTTGCCTTTCCTATATTGAAGGTTCTGCCGGTATTGCAAGGCTTTTATCATCGGCCACCATTGCTGCTGTTGTTGCTATTGCCGGAACGCTGGTCAAGATGATTTCCAAAAAAACCGTCTACAAAAATCTCGGGAATATCATGCTTGGCTTTGCCATCCTGATGGTCGGCATGCAGATGATGAGTTCGGCCGTGTCGCCGTTAAAAGATATTCCGGCGTTTACAGAGGCGCTGACGATGTTCTCCAATCCGATACTCGGTATCCTGGCAGGTATTGTCATGACTGCCATTCTGCAGAGCGCATCGGCTTCCATCGGTATTCTGCAGGCACTTTCCATGACGGGTGCCATGACTTTTGGAACGGTATTTCCCATAATTCTCGGTATTGGTGTCGGTGCGGCGGCGCCGGTCATGCTGTCTTCTATCGGAGCAAATAAAAACGGTAAAAGAACAGCGCTTGTTTATCTTCTGGATGATGTGTTCGGCATGGTATTGTGGGCGGTGGTCTTTTATTCACTGAATGCGGTGCTGCATTTTTCCTTTATGGGTATGACGGTCAAACCGGTCATAATCGCGGCGGTGAACTCGGTGTTCCGTATCGTGACAGTCTGTGTTCTGTTTCCCTTTATAAAAAAGATCGAGCAGCTGGTTATGTATATTATCAAGGATTCGCCGGAGGATCTGGAGGATCTGGCCGACAGTGCGGATTTTGATCTTCTGGAAGAGAGACTGCTGGAACTTCCGGCCCTTGCTCTCGGCCAGGCTACCCGTGCTATTATCGGAATGTCAAAAAAGGTCCGGAAAAATGTAGGACGTGCTTTGAACCTGCTGATCGAGTACCAGGACAAAAAATATGAAAAAGTACAGAGAAAAGAAGATCTGATCGACAAATATGAGTCGAAGATCGGGGATTATCTGATGCAGCTTACGAAAAAGCCCATGAATTCAAAGCAGACCCGCCAGGTAGCCCTGAACTTAAGAGCTATCGGGGATCTGGAAAGGATCGGAGATTATGCTTCCAATATTGCCCGTCTGACGCATCAGATCCAGGAAGAAAACATTTCTTTTTCCGAGGAAGCCAAAACCGATCTGAATGTTATGATCGAGGCGGAGCGGGAGATCGTGAACAGCACGATCTGTTCCTATCAGGAACATGATCTGGAAACGGCTATAAAAATGAAACCGCTTGCATCGGTCATAACAAGTCTGTGTGAAATATTAAAGGCCCGTCACATCGGAAGGCTCAGCCGGGGCGAGTGCAGTCTGGAGCAGGGAACTGTTTTTAACGAACTTCTGAACAGTTTTGAGCGGATCGCATCTCACTGTGTCGCGCTCTCCGGGGCAGTCAGAAGAGAATACCAGCAGAATCCCGATATTCATGTCCATTCGATTCAGGCAAAGGAACTCACGGACGAAGAATACAGAAGTCTGTATAACGACTTCCTGAAAAAATACGATGTGCTCACCGGAAAGGAAAGACCAGTCAGCATAGAAGCAGAAACGGTACAGTAAATAACAGAAAGAGACAGGGGACAGTTTTTGTCCCCTGTCTCTTTATTTGTCGAGGATCATGCGTCCGCGGTCCATCCACTTGCCTTTTCTGTAGTAGATCAGGATGGCAAGTCCCGTGGTTATCCAGGAAACCGCGTAGCAATAGCAGAGGACCGGCAGTGTATGGATCCTTGCAAAGATGGTAAATACCCAGATGATCCGGAGAAGACAGATTCCGAGGCCGATGATGATCACCGGCCGCACCGCGTCCCCGGCTCCGCGGAGGACGGCGGAAAGGACCTCGATCAGAGACCAGGTAAAGTAGAAGGGTACAAAGTAGGTCATCATCTCGTAAGTCGTATCGATGACCGCCTGATCGGTCGT
>CACZPF010000360.1 GCA_902782975.1 uncultured Lachnospiraceae bacterium | reverse complement strand
GACAGGAGGAACGGATACGCTGGCGGCGCTGCTGCAAAAACTGATGCCTCATCTCGGCGTGGCCCGCATACTTCCTGTGCTGGATGCAATGGTCATCCTGCTGTCGGTATGGATCTTTGGCATGGAGATTTCTTTGTATGCTGTTCTGTCGGTCGTCCTGGGTGGTTTTGCGGCAGACCGGATCATCAGCGGTTTTCGGAACGCTTATCTTTCCTATATTATTTCCGACCGCGATCAGGAGATCGCGGATGAGATCATGAGGGAACTGAACCGGGGCGTGACCCGGCTTTCGGGAACGGGGATGTACACATCCTCTGAACGCCCGGTTCTTTTCTGCGGGGTATCAAAAAAGCAGATCGCTGACCTGAAAGAGATCGTTTACACCATAGATCCGGATGCCTTCATGATATTGAATGAATCCCAGGAGATCAGGGGCGAAGGCTTTTTGGAATATAATAAAGAAGAACTGTAAGAAGAACCGTTTATGGCGTCAATAATATTGTGCATATGCATAATGCGGGATTGACAATACATACAGAAAATGCTATTTTAAATATATACATATGATGCAAATGTAAAAATTCAATGATGAGAGAGGATACCATGACCAGTCAGGCATTACAAAAAGCGCGGAAATATGAAATAACTGCCGAAAGGACAATTGTAGAAGAGGAGAGGCCTGCTTTTCATCTTTCTCCAAGGGCAGGGTGGATGAATGATCCTAACGGTTTCTGCCGGTATCAGGGAAAATATCATCTTTTTTATCAATATTATCCGTACGAACCAAAGTGGGGGCCCATGCACTGGGGGCATGCGGTCAGTGAAGATCTTCTGCACTGGGAATATCTGCCGGCTGCCCTGGCTCCTGATATGCCCTATGATCAGGGCGGGTGTTTCAGCGGCAGCGCGATCGAGCTTCCGGATGGAAAGCTTATGCTCATGTATACCGGCGTGCGTAAAGAAGAACAGCCGGACGGCACGATCCTGGATGTGCAGACACAGTGTCTGGCTGTAGGAGATGGAATTGATTTTGAAAAATATGCCGGGAATCCGGTTCTGACAGAGGAGGATCTTCCCGCAGGTTCCAGCAGGAACGACTTCCGGGATCCGAAGATCGTGGTCAGAAAGGACGGCACATACAGAAGCTATATCGGAAACCGGCCGGCGGACGGAAGCGGGCAGGTCCTGTGCTTCCAGAGTGCAGATGGGTTTCACTGGTCTTTTCAAAGCATTCTGGACAGCAACGGAAACCGGCTGGGGAAAATGTGGGAATGTCCGGACTTTTTTGGACTGGACGGAAAACATGTGCTGCTTGTCAGTCCGCAGGATATGCTTCCACAGGGGTTTGAATATCATAACGGCAACGGGACGGTCTGCCTGATCGGCAGGTTTGACGAAGAGACGGAGACCTTTATCGAGGAATCGAACCAGGCAGTGGATTACGGTATTGATTTTTATGCTTCGCAGACTGTGCAGATGTCTGACGGCCGGCGGGTCATGATCGGATGGATGCAGAACTGGGATACCTGTGAATTCCGGGCACATCACGGCAAATGGCAGGGGCAGATGAGTCTTCCGAGAGAGTTGTCCATAAAGAACGGGCGTCTGTATCAGGCACCCTTGAGAGAACTGGAAGCATTCAGACAGAATAAGGCTGTGTATCAGAATGCTCTGATCACCGGCGATAAAGTATTTCCGGATATCTGTGGAAGGAGGCTGGATCTGGAGGTCAGTGTACGGCCCGAAGAAGGGGAAGAGCTGTATCGTAAATTCTCGATTCATTTTGCCCGGAATGAGATGTACCATACCACGGTCAGTTTCCGCCCTCACGAAGAAGTTCTCAAAATCGACAGGAAGTTTTCCGGGTCACGCAGAGCCATCATTCATCAGAGACGAAGCAAGGTGGCCGGAAGCTCGGATGGGTTCATCAAGCTGCGCCTCATACTGGACCGCTGCAGTGTAGAGGTATTTGTAAATGACGGCGAGCAGGTGATGACGGCCGTATGTTTTACGGATCTTGATGCAGAAGGGATCATGTTTACTGCCGACGGCGCCGCCAGAATCGATGTAGTCAAGTATGATCTGATCGGATAATAAAAAAGTGTTTTTTATATAAAGATGAGCCCCCGGTCACCTTTTGGTGACCGGAGGCTCATCTTTTTTCAGCGTATATCCGTCAGGTAGCGGACATATTCGATGACCGCTTCTTTTCTGGGAGTATTGGCAAGAATACAGAGAAACAGTTCATCTGTAAATCCGGCATCGCGCAGCATGGGAAAGTCAAGAAGGCGCAGCCCCATGGCATATTCGCGGGTCGAAGCCTGGTAACTGGCGGAGGGGTCGAGGGCGACCTCCTTTGCATTATCTTCAAGTATCTCCATATTGGAGACAAAAGAAGAAGACAGAAGATCACACAGGGTATCTTCCGTTTGAGCGGAAGATGCGCCGGAAAGAGCGGTTTCGTGAAAGAAGGTATCCAGATCATAGAGGTAGCCGTTCTGGGCGAAAGCATCGAAGGCTTCTTTGTCGAGAAAGACCACATCCAGCTGTTCATCATCGATGGCAGCCAGAATCTTCATCTGGGAGGCGTAAGTGTATTGATAGAACTGGCTGTCCGTATTATCGGTGAGATAGAGAGCCTTGTACAGACGGACAGGATTTTCGGAAGGGTTCAGCGGGAGAGACCTGATAAAACCATCTGTGAGCTTCTCTTCGAGCTGTCCGCTCACGGCAACATTTACCAGACCTGCATAGAGAAACGGGTCTTCGGCTGTAAAATGCCGCCAGGCAGCAAACAGGACGATATAAAGGACAATGGCAGACGCCGCCATCTGAAGCTTGTAATAATCCCAGATATAGCGGAGCCTGCCGGGTAAGGAAAGCGTTTTAAAAACGCCCGGTTTACGGTTCTTTTTAATGGAAGGCATGACTTAATCTCCTCAAGCACTAAATTCTCATCAAACGAACAAGACTCATCACCTGAACAACTCCCAAATATATAAGTATCAGGGCGAATCCGGCTGGTCATCTTCCGGAGGACTGACTTTATCCAGGACACCGGTAAGAAGAAAAGAGCAGATATAAGCACACAGTCCTTCACCGAAAATAATAAAGGGCGTATAAAACCGGACTACAATGAGAAGCATAAGAAAATAAACAGCCGCCATTAAGACCGTACAGAAAATATAGCGGATACCGATCATGATGGAGTTAACAAACATGGCTCTCACGGTGTTCTCGAACCGGGCCATCAGAGGAAAAATGTACATGGCCACGATCAGGCAGCCGACAGCAAATACGATAAAGATGGCAGTCAGGATGGTCCAGAAAGCGTTCTTGAAGCGCATATGCCAGAGGACATAACCATCTACGGCAAGAATCACCTGCGCGGCCAGCATGATCGCCCATACCTTGGTGGAGAAACGGAAATTGCTGCGGAAAGCGGAAAAAAACTGTTTTGTGATATTGCCCTCCTCGTTTTTGACCATCTTGAGAGTGATGGTGAAAAGAGCAGTGGTCGAGGCACCTGCCGTGATGACGGGAAGGCTGCAGACAAACCAGAGGATATTGAGCCATACCGTGCTTACGATACGGGTGATGGAATTCATGGCCGGGCCTTCCGGATTAAAAAAATCACGCATGTCTGATCTCCTTGTATTAATCTTCAGTTGATTCCCGATAGATGAGAGAAGTCTCCGTATATACTGTCCTGTTGTTCATGGAAGGGTTGCTGATCCGGGACAAAAGAAGCTGTGCGGCGGAATATCCCATGATCTGGCTGTGAATATGAATGGTGGTCAGGGTAGGAGTGATCAGTTTAGATTCGGGGGAATCATCAAACCCGCACAGATAAAAGTCATCGGGTGTCTTCAGCCCCTTCTGACGGCATACCTGCAGCAGGTCAATGGCAACAAAGTCATTGGAACAGATGATCACTTCCGGCAGGGCGGGGAGCTGGTCCAGTTTCTTTGAGAGATACGCATGATACTTTTCAGTTGATGAAATTACAAAGTCCGGATCGATCAGAGGAATACTGTACTTTTCATCGAAAGGAAGATTGCATAACCGGAGTGCCTCCTGCATGGCCTGGTAGCGTTCCCAGAAAGATATGCAGTGCATGGAATCCCCTATGTAGCCAAAGGTGGTTTTGCCCCTCCGCTTCATTTCCATGACGAAAGCATAGATTTCTGTCCGGTTATCCATGATCAGCAAATCGGCGTTCAGTTTTTTTCCGTCCTTTGGGACCGGTCCGTCGACAAACAGGACGGGGATATCGAGCGAAGTCAGATACTGCGCATATCCAAGATCAAAAACTTCAATGCACATGATTCCCTGAATTCCCTCGGGCGAGAAGGATTGAGGGAGACATCTGGCTTTCAGGTCTTCTTCCGTGATCCGATGTACGGCAAACGTGTATCCTGCGTGGGCCAGTTCGCTGTGGATCTTATCCAGCATGGTTGATGAAAAATGGGAATTCCCTAAAAAAGAAGTCGTAAGAAGCGCAATACTGCCTCCCGGAGCCGGGGATGCCGTTTCATTATTATCCAGTGAGATGGTAGGGTGTACGGAATCATTTATATTAATATAGGAAAACTGCTTATATCCCATTTCGACAGCTTTCTTCAGTACTTTTTCTCTCGTGGCCTCGGCCAGCACGCCTGTATTATTGATTGCTTTGGAAACTGTATTACGTGAAAGACCGAGAGCATCTGCAATATCCTGGATGGTAATTCTGCCTGCCATATATTTCCTCCTGTACAGGAGACGAAAAACATCCCCTGCCTGTGTTTCCCATGTCTTCATTGTTTATCTTATTACAGGAGACAGAGAACCGTCCCCTGTCTCCATTCTTATTATAATACATCCTATAAAATGTGTCAAATGTAAAATATTGTGACTGGAATGAAAACATCCGGAAATTGGTTTTCCAGGGGTGAAAGGCGGGAGAATGTCTGGGTTTCATGATATTAATCATCTGCTGTAGAATTCAACAGATAAAAAAGATGTAAATGTAAAATATAATTGAGCATATGTAAAATTCATATATTGACAAATAACACATAATGCTTTATATTAAAACCAACAAGGGCCTTGCCAGCGACATATTTCACATTAGTCAAAGCACCAAATGTTACATT
>CACZPF010000359.1 GCA_902782975.1 uncultured Lachnospiraceae bacterium | reverse complement strand
GCCAGCCTTTCACCCGCGGATCTGTCCGATCAGATCAAAGTGATCGGCGATTATGCCTTTTTCCGGAATGCGCCGGCCGCAGAGATCACGATCCCGGCTTCTGTTACTTCTGTCGGCGCCAAGGCTTTTGGCGGCTGCAAGGTCTCCGGTTTTCTGGCAGATCCGAAGAGCACAGCGTTTACTTCAGAAGACGGGATCCTGCTGTCCAAAGACGGAAAAACCTTTATTCAGCTGCCGGATGATAAACAGATCACCTCTTTCACAGTACCGGAGGGAACCGAAGCCATTTCACGCTATGCTTTTGCAGATAATCCTTATATCCGGGAGATCATCCTTCCGGACTCTCTGAAAGTGATAGAAGGAGGTGCCTTCTCAGGCTGTGAAAACCTTGCAAAGGTGATCATACCGGATACGGTATCCTCTATGGGAACAGGTCTGTTCCAGCGCAGCGACCAGATAGAAGAATTCCATATTCCGGCTTCTGTCGATACGCTGGAAGAGGATTTCTTCCGAAACACCCAGGTAAAAACTGTCACTGTGCAGGAAGGGCATTCCCGATACGAAATTCTGGGCGGCATTCTCTATGACAAGGTCGAACAGAAGCTGGTCTACTATTTCGGAAGTGCAGGCGAATACACAATTCCTTCCGAAGTGGAGATTCTGGCAGCTTACTCTTTCAACGGGCATCCGGAACTGACAAGTCTGACCATCCCGGATTCCGTCACAAAGATCCAGCCTCTCAGCCTGAATCTGACAGATGCGACGACCTTTGTGGTCAGCAAAGAATCCTATGCAGGGCAGTATATGCAGAAAGCGGGTCTGGCGAGCCAGGTCGTATTTTCCGAGTAGAGACGTTCTGAACAGCGGACCGGATAAACGCATCCGTTTGTCTTCTGCCAATAAAAAGATTGACTTAAAGTTAACTCAAAGATTTATAATAAATTTATAAAACGACAGGTAAATTTCCGGAAACTGGTTTTACTGTCTGACTCTCATTATTTACTTCAGAAGGAGGTTTCTATGAAATACCGTAATTTCGGAAAACTTGGGATCCAGGGATCTGCTTTTGGCCTGGGGTGCATGCGCTTTAACGGAGCCGCTTCCGGCGACAGCATCATTGACGAACAAAAGGCGGTATCTCTGATCCGCCGGGCCATCGACGGGGGTGTCACATACATCGACACCGCGTATGTTTATCTTGACAGAACATCCGAGATCGTCCTTGGAAAAGCTTTGCAGGACGGATATCGGGACAAAGTAACCATCGCGACCAAAATGCCGTGTGAATGGGTGCACAACCGTGAGGAAATGGAATCTCTGCTTGCCGAAGAGCTGAAGAAGCTGCAGACGGACCACATCGATTTTTATCTCATGCACGGGATCAACCGCGAAAAATGGGAATACTTCAAATCGATCGGTGCGCCTCAGTTTTTTGATGATATGAAAAAAGAAGGAAAGATCCGCTATAAATGCTTCTCTTTCCATGGTCCTTATGATGAATTCGAATATATTATCAATGACTGGGACTGGGATATGGTCCAGATTCAGTATAACTTTATGGATATTGACAACCAGGCCGGAACGAAGGGTCTGGAGCTTGCCGGAAAGCTTGGTATTCCGGTCGTCATTATGGAAGGCCTGCTGGGCGGACGTCTTGCAAAGGCTCCCGATAATGTGCAGGCCCTTTATGATGCTTTCCCTGTAAAACGTACCCCGGTTGAATGGGCATTCCGCTGGCTCTGCAACCATCCGGAGATCGCCACTGTTTTGTCCGGCTGCAATGAAGCAGACCAGATCGACGACAACCTGCGGATCTTTGACACCGTTGAGCCGGGAATCATGTCAGAGGACGAACTGAAGCTCATGGACGACGTACGCCAGGCTTATTTAAGCCGCACGAAGATCGGCTGTACAGGCTGCCGCTATTGTATGCCCTGTCCAAACGGCGTCAATATTCCCGGCACCTTCTCCGCATGGAATAATTATTCACTCTACAATACGGATCCCAGTCAGGACTTCGGCCTCCGTCAGATGAAAGAAAAGGGCGAGACCCCCGAAAACTGCGTGGAATGCGGTGCCTGTGAAGCAGCATGTCCACAGCATCTTTCCATCATCGAAAAATTGAAAGAGGCCTGGAAGGAACTCGCCTGAAAAACGGTTCAACGATTCCTGCCGGATTCGTAGGCTTCCAGCTTTTCGGAAAAGCAGTTTAATTTGCAGGTTACTTTTTCCAGATGTTTCTGCATCTCTTCCATACGCGAAAGCACTGTCTCCCGATGCTTTTCAAGAAGCCGGCAGCGTTCCTTCAGTGTATGGTCGCCCTCCTGCGTGAGACGCACAAATTCGGCTATTTCCTGCAGCGGCATGCCTGTATTTTTCAGGCAGCAGATAAGACCAATACATTCGATATCCTCGTCTGTATAGCGTCTTACCCCGCCTCCGGTCCTGCCGATCTCGGGAAGAAGACCTTCCCGCTCATAGTAACGAAGGGTATGTGCAGATAATCCGGTTTTTTCGCATACCTGTTTAATGGTATATGCCATGATCGTTCCTTTCTACATAGAATCTTCGGGAAATATACGAAAATCACTAAAAGCAGGGATCTTCGCAACAGGCCGTATCATCTTTAAGTTAAAGCAAACTCTATTGTAAACCAAAGTATAGTTTTCTTCCGGTTTCCTGTCAACGATATTTTTCTTTTACTATTAAGGAGTTACTATGGAAAAATCAAAAGTGTTTTTTACAGATTTTCGTACACAGCTGGATGTAAGCCAGGGTGTAAAACTTCAGAAGCTGATTAAAAAAGCCGGGATCGGCGACATACATTTTGATGGAAAGTTTGCTGCCATCAAGATGCATTTTGGAGAGCTCGGGAACTTCTCCTATCTCCGTCCCAACTATGTAAAAGCGGTAGCCGACGTGATCCGGGACCTTGGCGGCAAGCCATTCCTGACAGATTGTAATACCCTGTATCCCGGCAGCCGCAAAAATGCCATCGATCACCTGACTAATGCCGAGATAAACGGCTTTAATACAGTAACGACCGGATGTCATGTTATCATAGCAGACGGCCTCAGAGGCACAGACGATGTAGAAGTTCCGGTGCCGAACGGAGAATACTGTGAGACAGCCCTGGTCGGCCGTGCCCTGATGGATGCGGATATTCTCATTTCTCTTTCGCATTTTAAGGGACATGAGGTAACTGGTTTTGGCGGCGCGATCAAAAACATCGGTATGGGCGGAGGCAGCCGCGCCGGAAAAATGCACCAGCATAATGAAGGCACACCGGTCGTAGATACAGACCTCTGCCGCGGCTGTAAACGCTGTGCCAGAGAATGTGGCAGCGATGCCATTTCCTATAAGGATAAAAAAGCTTATATCGATCCGGATCTCTGCAAGGGATGCGGACGTTGTATCGGCGCCTGTGCTTTTGATGCCATCAGCAATCAGAACGACAGTGCCGGCGAGATCCTCTGCTGCAAAATGGCGGAATATACTGCCGCCATCTGCGCAGGGCGTCCCTGCTTCCACATCAGCCTGATCATGGATGTTTCTCCCAACTGTGACTGTCACGGCGAGAACGATGCGCCGATTCTTCCGAATATCGGAATGCTCGCTTCCTTTGATCCGGTCGCTCTTGACCAGGCCTGCGCGGACCTCTGCCTGAAAGCCGAACCCATCCGCAACAGCCAGCTTGGCGATAATCTTGCGAAGCCCGGCTGGCACTGCCACCATGATCATTTCCTGGACAACAATCCAAACGTGCATTGGAAAGAGACCCTGGCCCACGGTGAAAAGATCGGTCTTGGCACCAGAGATTATGAACTTGTCATCATGAAATAAGGAGGCGATCATATTGGAATCTGGAAATCTTAGAAAAGCAAAGCTGCGCCTTCTGGAGGATCCGGCCCTGAAGGGGCTTGTTCTTCGAAGCGGGCGTAATGAAATCTTGTTTGACCTCGATCAGGACGGCAATGCAGATGTGTGTGTTTCTGACGAATCCGGCAATGGCGATATCGATACAATTTCCATCGATCTTACGGGAGACGGAGAGTTTAACCTTTATCTTCATGATGCTGACGGGAATGGGATTCCGGATTCTGTTCTTTATGCAGATGACGCTTCCGACCAGATGGAGGTGCTGGCGATCGGTTCCGAAGTGGAGCAGCGTTTAAAGGATGTTGCCGCACATCTTATCGGGCTTTTATCCAGCGACGATTTTGACAGCAGCGAAGTGACATTTTCTCTGAATGAACTGGCAGAGTATCTGAAGAAGGATCTGGCAGAGCTCATTGCCGAAGTCCAGGCGATCGTAAATCCTTCCGGCATTGAAAGAATCTATCGTTTTCTGAATGATGCCGGCGTCTATTATCTTGCGACCGTCGAGGGGGATCAGCCGAGGGTCCGTGCTTTCGGAACAGCTCTTTTATATGACGGGCGGCTTTATATCCAGACCGGCAAAGTGAAGAGTGTGTCCAGGCAGATCGCCGCCAATCCCAAGGTCGAGATCTGTGCCTTCAAAGACGGAGCCTGGATGCGGCTTGCAGGCATACTGGAAAATGATGACAGTATAGAAGTAAAACAGGCTATGCTGGATAAAAACCCGTCTCTTAAAAGCATGTACAGTGCTGATGATGATAACACACAGGTGCTGTATTTTAAAGAAGGATCTGCGACTTTCTGCTCATTTACCTCTGAACCGGAGGTTGTTGATTTCTGAATCATTTATGCCGGAAAATATATTTTATCTACAAAAGGGAGGCCGAAGCCTCCCTTTTTCTCTTTCTTATCAGACATTTACGAAATGCTCTGTTCAGATTGTAAATATCTTACTTACGGTCCAGTGTAAACCAGAATTCCACCCCGTTCTGATAGTTCTTCACGCCATATTCCTGATTCATGCTTTCCATGATTGCTTTTACGATCGAAAGCCCGATCCCGTTGCCGCCATATTCGCGGGTCCTGGCTTTGTCCACTTTATAAAATTTCTGCCAGAGATTCGGGATATCTTCTTCCGGGATAGGTGTTCCGTTATTAAAGACGGATACCTTTACTTTTTTGCCGGCATCCTTGATGCGGATCTCCACCTGCCGCTCTCCGTTCAGATGATGAAGGGCATTGCTGATATAATTCGTAACGACCTCCTCGATCTTAAACTCATCGCCCCAGACGTAGACAGGCTCTTTCTGTTCGAAAATGATATTTGCCTCATTCTGCTGAATCATGATGTCCATGCTCTGCAGCACCCCGCGGATCAAAACCGCCAGGTCAAAGCGCTCCATGACGACGGCATCCTTTCCGGATTCCAGCTGATTAAGGGTGAGAAGATTTTTTACCAGCTTGTTCATCTTGGCGGACTCGTCTATGATCACATCGCAGTAGAATTCCCGGCTTTCGGGATCTTCGGATATATTTTCCTTCAGACCTTCCGCGTAACCCTGGATCAGAGCGATGGGGGTCTTCAGTTCATGAGATACATTATCCAGAAATTCTTTTCGCTGTTCATCGATTTTTATCTTATTTTCGATGTCTTTCTGGAGCTCCAGATTCGCCGATTTAAGTTCTGAGATCGTACTTTCCAGCTGTGCCGACATAGTGTTAAAACTTTCTCCCAGCACATCGATCTCGTTATTGGTATGGCTGGTGTAACGGGCATCAAAGTTCAGCGAAGCCATCTCCCTGGAAAGCCTCGTCAGTTCATCAATGGGTTTTGTAAGACGTCTTACAAAAAACATGACCAGCGTTCCGGACAGGATGGCAACGATCAGACCGACCCCGAGATAAAACCGGTTGGAGATCTTGGCGCTCTCCTGCAGACTGTCGAAGGGTGTCCGGATCAGAAAATAGTAGCCTTCTTCCAGGCTCCCCCAGCATTCCACATAATCCATTCCCGCAAACCGGTCATAAACCTTCTGGACTACACAGTCATCCATCTCCCGGATCACATCTCTGGACTCCATATCCCCATCCAGATTATAAATATATCCGAACAGCTTGCTCTGCAGCCATGCCGCACTTTCGCCCCAGCTGAACATCACACTGTTATCACCTGTAACGACGACCCAGGACAGGTTATTCCGGGAGCTGCTCCGCCCGATCTCCTCTCCAAAATCCAGATTTCCGTTCTTCCAGTAATCAGAACCGCTGTCTCCAAGGTCCTCTACTTCCATCAGCTCCTGCAGATCCATGGATGCGAGCGCTGTCCTGGCATCCAGAAGAACATCCGCCTTCTGCGCCAGATAGTATTTCTCCAGAAAGACTCCATTCAAAAGAGCAATGATCAGAACCGAAAACAATAGTACGAGAATAAAAAGTACTGTGATCTGATGCCTGATACTTCGAAGTTTCAAGATTAATCACATCTCCTCTCTATTGGAACCAGACAAAATCACAGAACAGAATAAAAAGAAAAAACACTGTGCCAAAAACAAGTGCCACCAGAAGGCCTGCTTTCAGAGCGGCGAACCGGTACATCTTGAATTGTTCATCCGTCAGCTGTTCATGTCCCTTTCCCGGATCGGCCGTATTTCTGTTTTCGTCACCGGAAACATACCAGGGCATCCCTTCCACATTCATATCTGCTATGGTTCTCCCGTCGTCCCCGGGATCCTCATCAAATTTTTTTGCCATGCTTAGATCCACCTTGAATAACAAAGACTTTCCTATATTGTAACACCAGAACAGGGCTGCCGTAAATGAGGATTTTCTCTCTTACGGCAGCCCCGCCCAAAAATCTGTCTGAAATTGTTTCAATAGACCCGGCCTTACAGAACCTCTGTATCCTTTACCGGTCCATTCTCTTCTTTTTTGGCACGCAGCATTTCTTCCTGAGCCTGACGGTTCTCTTCGGCGTCATTGTACTGATGGCAGGCACAGAAATGCTCCGGCTCTACTTCTTTCCATCTGGGAGGAACGTATTTACACACTTCCATGCAGTGGTCGCAGCGAGTGTGGAACTTACATCCCCTGGGTGGATTGGCAGGACTCGGAATGCTTCCCTTAAGAATTATACGATTCAGCTTGTAATCCGGATCCGGCACGGGAATGGCCGAAAACAGGGCCTTTGTATAGGGATTCAGCGGTCTGGCGAAAATCTTCTCTGTCGGGGCATACTCTACCATGTTTCCAAGATACATGACACCTACCGTATCCGAGATGTGCTCAACAACGGACAGGTCATGGGAGATAAACAGATAGGTGAGGCCGAACTCTTCCTGCAGCTGCTTGAGAAGGTTAATGATCTGCGCCTGAATGGACACATCCAGCGCCGAGACCGGCTCGTCGCAGACGATAAAGTCCGGTGCCAGCGCCAGAGCTCTGGCAATACAGATACGCTGTCTCTGCCCCCCGGAAAATTCGTGGGGATACCGTTCCTTATAATAGGACGGCAGGCCGCAGACATCCATGACCCGGGTAATATAATCATCAAACTCTTCCTTTGGGACAATGTCATGCTCTCTCACGGCTTCGCCGATGATCTCTCCCACCGGAATACGCGGAGACAAAGAGGAATAGGGATCCTGGAAGACCAGCTGCATCCGCGGACGAATTTTGCGGAGCTGTTCACGGCTTAAGGCAAACACATCCTGCCCGTCAAAGATCACATCCCCTGCTGTTTTTTCCTGAAGCCTCAGGATCGTTCTTCCGCAGGTAGATTTGCCGCAGCCCGATCCCCCCATCAGGCCCATCGTCTCGTTCCGGCGGATCTTAAAGCTGACGCCGTCCACCGCCTTGACATTTCCGATGGTCCGCTTAAAAAAGCTGGATTTGATGGGAAACCATTTAACAAGGTTATTAACCTCCAGAATACAGTCATCCGCCCTCGGGGCTCTGGCCTGTGCAAAGGAATCTGCATAGAAATTATTCATTTTTTCTGCCATATCACAGTTCCTCCACATTTACAGATTTCGGATAGCCCAGAACGGTTCCTTCGTCATAATATCGATAACAGGAAACAACATGGGTATCACTGACGCGGATCTCCGGCGGATAGCTTCCTCTGCACCGGCCGCATGTCATCTCACAACGGTCCCGGAAATAGCAGTAATCCGGCATGGACACAGGATTGGGAACGCTTCCCGGAATGTTATAAAGCATGTCAACCTTCTGTCCGACCACAGGTTTCGACTTCATAAGGCCGATTGTATATGGATGCATCGGATGATGGAAAATATCATCCGCCGTTCCTTTTTCCACCACACGTCCTGCGTACATGACCACCACATAATCCGCCATCCCGGCCACGACCCCCAGGTCGTGGGTGATCAGCATGATGGAAGAATTCAGCTTATCCTTCAGATTCTGCAGAAGATCAAGGATCTGTGCCTGAATCGTCACATCCAGAGCCGTAGTCGGCTCGTCTGCGATAATCAGGGTCGGGGAACATGCAAGAGCGATGGCGATACAGATACGCTGCCGCATACCGCCTGACAGTTCATGAGGATACATGCTGTAGACGCCTTCTTTATTGGCAATGCCGACGAGCTCCAGCATCTCCAGGGTCCTGGCCTTTACATCTTCTTCCGACATTTCCGGATAATGCAGCTCTATAACTTCGTTGATCTGCTGACCGATCCGGAACACCGGATTCAGTGCTGTCATGGGCTCCTGGAAAATCATGGAGATCTTGTTTCCGCGAAGAGTCTCCATGATGGCGTTAGGGGTATTTACGATATTGTAGGCCGTCCCGTCTCCTTTATTAAAGCGGATCTGGCCGCCGACGGTCTGGCCGGTCGGGCGCTGCAGAAGCTGCATCAGAGAAAGACTCGTCACCGACTTGCCGCAGCCGGATTCACCGACAACACCCACGGTCGTATGCTTTGGAATGTCAAAATTGACACCGTCTACGGCTTTTACCACACCAACATCCGAAAAGAAGTAGGTGCAGACATTGTCAAATTCGACAACATTATTTTCATCCCGCATCTTTGTGGTATAGAGAGCCGGATCTTTATTGGCATCCGCGCGCTCCTTTTCCAGCTTTTTGGTGATGCGCCGGTTGAATTTGGTTATTTTTCTTGATTCCTTCCCTGATATATAGGAGGATTTTTTCTTCTCTGCCATTTTTCTCCCTCCTTATTATCGTTTTGACTTGGGATCGTAGGCATCTCTCAGACCATCTCCCACAAAGTTAAATGCTATAACCGTGAGACAGATCAGAAGTCCTACCGGAATCCAGATGAAGGCATAATGCGCCATAGCAGATGCAGAAGATACAGAGTTGATGATCGTTCCCCAGGTCGCCAGCGGATGCTTGACACCGAGACCCAGGAAAGAAAGTGTGGACTCTGTAATAATAACGCTGCCAAGGCCCATGGTCGCCGTAACAATGAGCTGAGGCATAACATTCGGGATCAGATGCTTAAAGATACGGGATCTTACTCTGATACCCGTTGCTTCGGTAGCCACCATAAATTCCTGCTCTCTGAGGGACAGGATCTGGCCTCTTACAAGGCGGGCCACTCCTGCCCATCCCAGCAGACCAAGCACAGCCATCATGACCCAGAGCCTCTTCATGGGATCGACCCTCGCGGCATCCATGATCGCACCAAGAATGATCATGATCGGAAGGGACGGCAGACAGTAGAAAATATCTACCAGACGCATGATCAGATTGTCGACCCAGCCGCCAAAATATCCTGCAAGACCGCCCATCACAATACCAATGACCGATTCCAGAATAACGACAACAAACCCGACCATCAGCGAAACCTGGCCGCCGTACATGACACGTGCCAGAACGTCAAATCCATCGCCGTCTGTTCCCAGGAGATGAGCCCTGGTGGGGGACGCAAACCGGTCGATGATAAAGTTGATCTGATCACAGTTGATCACATATTCCCCTTCCAGACGCTGGGTGATGCGCATCTCCACTTCATCGAGTACATAGGAACCATCCTCATTTTCGCGGTAGGCTCCGTTCTCATCCTGCTCGGGGATCATTGCCATGACCGTACCGGTTTTCTCATTAGCCGCAAGCATTTCTTCGATCTTATCGGAAAGAACCTTTTTCAGCTCATAGTCCATGGTATCTTCCCCGGAATAGCGGCGCACTGAAAACAGGCTGAATTCGGCAAATTCCCGGCCATCCTCATCGTAAACAAAAAGGACGTCGCCATCCTCCCTGATCGTAAAGGAGGCAGAGTCTGTTCCTTCATAACCGGCTTCAAAACTGCCGTCTTCCGTAACAGCCATCAGAGCCTTTGCCCGGAAATCATCTGCTACCTTAAGACCCGTCGTGAATGTGTCCAATGTATAGCTTGTGTAGATTTTTGCAACCGCAGCTTCTCCCGCACTATATACGGTATATTTTTCTCCCTGCTGTGTCAGGACGTAGGAAACATCATCCATCGTGAAACCGTTACTTCCGGTTTCGATCGCAGAAGAAACCTCTTTTTCAAACTCTTCGCCCAGCTCCTCGCCAAGGTAAAGAATTCCGTCCTGTTCCATAAAAATGTCAAAAGACTTCGGTTTGCTTCCCTTTGTAAAGGTGTAAGTCACACCGTCAACTGTAAAGGAGCCCTCTGTCCCTTTGGCGTTTTTGGAAGCCTCAGCGGCAACTCCCGGGATCTCTTTCCCCGTAAATTCCATGGATTTACCGACCATGCTGTAGGTACCGACCTGTACCACACCGCTTCCGATGGAACACACTTCTTCCATGGGCAGAGAAGAAAGCGTATAAATATGGTCCGCTGTACGCCGGATCACATATTCGCCCTCCGAACCAATAACGACTTTTTCGTCCTGTCCTTCGGCGATCATCTGCTTGATATTGCTGTTCATGGAATTGACGACCGTTCTCTCCACCGCAATACCGGGATCTATATCATATCCATTATAAGCCGTGTTGGCCTTTGCAAGAGCATAGTTGACATTCTGGCTTGCATAGGTATAAAAGATCTCCTTCTGTCCATAAGGATAAAACAGAACACAGATAAAGGAGAAAAAGAACATGATCAGAAGGATCACGGTTCCCAGAACCGCCAGCCGGTTCCGGATAAAGCGCTTAAATACCTGCCGTCCCGGAGAAAGGACTCTTACACGGCTCACATCACCGAGATCGACAGACTTCTCAGCGGCATGGGCAAATGAATTCCCCTGATAAGCGCCTGCCTGTCCGGAATCCATCCGCTCCTTCATATGATCAGCAGCTGTCCTTTTTTCTCTCTGCTTTAATACTTCATTCAGATCATAAGATGACATACTCGGCCTCCCTTCAGCTTAACCGTACGCGGGGGTCTACCACCGCATACAGAAGGTCGGAAATCAGATTGCCAAGCAGCGTCAGAATGGAGATAAAAGCCAGATAGAACATGGTAAAAGGAATATCTCCCGCCGTCATGGAGTTATAAGACGCATACCCGATACCCCTCAGCGAAAAGAGCGTCTCTGTGATCAGAGCCCCGGAAAACAGGCCCGGAAGACTTCCGCCCAGTGTCGTTACAAGAGGGATCAGTGTGTTGCGGAAGGCATGATAGTTGATTACCTTTTTCTCCGGTACGCCTTTTGCCCTGGCTGTACGGATATAATCTGCATTCAGCACTTCCAGCATATTTGTTCTGGTATATCGCATCAGACCGCCGATACTGATGATCGTGATCGTGGCAGCCGGAAGCACAAAATGCTTCGCAATATCCAGGAATTTTCCGAAATCCGACAGATTACCGTAATTCCTGCCCTGCATACCGGTCAGGTCAAACCATCCCAGTTTTACACTGAAAATGTACTTTAAAAGGGTGGCCACAAAGAAAGTCGGCATGGAAATACAGATCATGGAGACAACTGTCGTAAAGTAGTCTCTGAAGCCGTATTGATGCCTTGCGGCAGTAATTCCAAGCGGAATTGCGATCAGAATTTCAAGAATAAAAGAAATAAGTCCCAACGCGAAGCTGTACCAGATGGTGTTGTGAAATTCCTGGGTAACGGGGATCGTCCATGACCAGCTGTCGCCCCACTTTCCTGCCAGGGCGCTCTTCAGCCAGACAAAATATCCCTGTACGATTCCTTTATCCATACCGTACTGAGCATTCAGATCCGTCAGCCACTCTTTGTAGCTTTTGGTAGCTCCGGGGCGGGACGCCAGTTCTCTGGCCTTTGTTTCCAGATAACCGGCAGGCATGTTATACATCAGAATATAGATGATAAACATGACGAAAAACAAAATCACGGCACTGTAAAGCACTCGTTTGATCGTAAACTTTGCCATAGATGTACCAGCTTTCTGTAGTATTTCTGCAGGAATGGCAGACGATTTTATCGCTGCCTGTAGACCTTTATACATCCGTGTGGAGAGGAGGCTTCTCCTCTCCACACGGATGTGCAGAAGGGGGCTGCCGCCGGCAGCCCCCTTCTGATCTGAGCGGCGGAACCTTTAGGGAAACAGTTTTCCCTGTCCAGCCGTAACTATCCATTTAAGGATCACAGATTGTCAGAATTTACTGCAGTGCCAGAGTTTCTACCTCAGCATACCATCCCCAGTAAGGAGTCATGTCATGAGGAATAGAATCAATGACAACTCTCTCAGAAGAAGCTACGGTACAATCTTTTCTCTGATACAGAGGAAGCTCGCAGCCCCAGTCCATAATGATTTCCATGGCTTCTTTGTAAACAGATTTACGATATTCGGTATCGGCACTTCCACGGCCTTCCTTGATCAGCTCATCAAGAGCAGCATCATCTACAGAGTAGTGGTTGGAATTGGTTCCGTTGCCATGCGCGTTGGCGCTGGAGTAGACCTGGGTCATATCCGGGTCTACTGTGGACTGCCATGCAGCTGCCCACATCATAGCTGTGTTGCTCTCAAGAGCATTGTTCCAGGTAGAGGTTCCTACGTCATTTACCTGAAGAGTAATTCCAAGGTCTGCAAGTACTTCGGATGCTGCTACAGCAACACCGTATGCCGGGTGATCCTGCTGTCCTGCGCCGGGGATCATGACTTCGTAGGTATCTGCAAAATCTGTAAATTTGCCGGATGCCTCATCATAGGTAAAGCCAGCTGCCTTGAAGAATCCGATGGCGGCTTCTTTAGCTGCTGCATATCTCTCTTCTTCGCTCATGGCGGAATCATAGATCGGATTTCCGTCAACATCTACAGAATAAGCATTCTGATATCCTTCATCCGCAGGCTTCGGAGCTGCCCAGGAGGTATTGGAGATCGGATACTGGATAACAGCAGCACGATCGCCGTAATAGGAATTGATAACGGTATCACGATATACGGAGAAGAGGGTCATGAAGCCTTTACGAAGATTTCTGGAAGCTTCAGAGCCGGGCTCGCCGTTTACATTTACAAGGTCCGCATTGATTCCAAGGTATCCATATCCACGATAGTCAACAAGAATGGTATGGATCACATCGCCTTCAAGCTCGCCGCCGTTGGCATCCTTGATCGCATTCAGTGTATCATCGCTGATGGAAGGCTGCGCAATATCAAAGGATCCTGTCACAACGCCCGGCACATAGTCGGAGTCTACAGATTCCTGCATGAGCAGAGTCTCGGTCACAGGTTTGCCAAGATAATAATTTTCGTTGGCTTTCAGAGTAACAACACCGTTTGCATAGCTGTCAAATACATAGGGGCCTGCGCCTACAGGAACAGAGGTGTTGGCCTTAACGGTGGAAAGATCGCCCTTTGTAAAGCCGAACTGATTGTTTTCATAGTCATAAGCAGCTGCGTCGCCATAGTAATGAAGCGGAGCCATGGTAAGGCCTACATTATAGATGGCAGTCGCATCGAACTCGGTCATATGAAGGTTGACTGTATAGTCATCCACTCTTGTCAGACCGGAAACATTGGCTGCGCTCTCACCGGTATCCACACCCGTCTCATACTCGGTGCCGAGTGCGGCGATGGTAAGCTGAAGGCGGTTGGAGCCTGCGGTTTCGGTCTCTTCTGCTTCTTCTACCGTATCATAGGCAGCTACGATCGCATCCCAGAAATCCTGTGCGGTCGCATCTTCCGCAAGTTCAAAGCCCCAGTTGGCAGCGCAGGCAGCTACAGAATCATCTGCTGCATTATAGCCGTTGCTGATGCAGTAATCTACGATCTCCTGGGCAAAATCAGCACCTGCTTTGTTGTGATAATACTCCCAGAATGCCTCATACTGATCCTGAGTATAAGCATCATTCTCTACGTACGGGCCATCGCCTGCAGCAAAGATCGCATTGCCGCGGCTGTCCATACCGCTTCTGTACTCTTCCATGCCTTCGATCGGAAGAGCATAAATGGTGGAGGATCCGTCATAGGTCGGGTCGACCAGAACATAGAATGAGAAAATATAATCATCGATCGTCATGGGTTCTCCGTCTGAGAACTTGACATCGTCACGAATATGGATCTGATAGTCTACGGTTCCGTCCTCGTTCTGGGTAACTTCTACATCGCCCAGTCCATAGTAGGTATAATCTGTTCCGTTGTAGTTAACAGTTTCGCCTTCGATGCCGTGATAGATAACGGCGCCGCCTCTGTCTGCTGCAAGAGCGCCGGCCTGGGTCAGGTCTACGACTTCCATGTCATAAGCAGTCGTTGCGAAGAACGGGCTGAACTTCTGGCCAAAGGTAGCGGTTGCATAGACCATGTTGCCGCTGGCTTTTTCAGAAGAAGCTTCTGTTGCTGCTTCTTCTGCTGCTGCAGCTTCTTCTGCTGCCTCTTCGGCTGCTTCTTCTGCCGCAGCTTCTT
>CACZPF010000358.1 GCA_902782975.1 uncultured Lachnospiraceae bacterium | reverse complement strand
TGATCCTGCCTGTCCTGCGGCTGATCGCCAGATCCTGGCTGAAATACCGGACATAAAGATTTTCCTCGTCATGTTTTAAGTCCCACAACCGGATCATGCTTTCCTGATCCTTGGTCAGAAAATAGTCCCTGGCTCCCTGTGCCATCTTCTCATAATTGCTGTTGTCCTGTTCTGCTCCCTGCGCATCTGTGCCGAAGCCGGATACCATATCTTTACGCTTCTCCTCTGTCATGTAATTCTCTCCTGTTCTCTTTTAATTTTTTCAGATGTTCTGTCATTTTTCTGTACAGAAATACTGCCAGACAGAACGTGATAATTTCTGCCACAGGAACGGCAAACCATACTTTATCCAGATCATGAAAGATAGAGGACAGGATGAAAAAGAATCCTGCCGGCAGAACCAGATTCCGGAGAATATTCATGATCAGCGTATATCCCGCATGGTTCAGCGCCTGCATGGAAGAAGAAAGGATAATGCTTCCTCCCCCGAATACCAATGACACCAGCAGGATCCGAAGAGCGGTCATGCCGATCCCCATCATATTGTCTGAGGCAGAAAACAGTGTAAGCAGCTTTCCGGGGATCAGCTCCAGCACAATGGAAAGCACCACCATGAGGGACATGATCGAAGTCAGGGCATACCGCACGGTCTGCCTGACCCTGCTTATCGCTCCGGTTCCGTAATTGTAAGACAGGATCGGTACCATCCCGTTGTTCATTCCAAAAGCGGGCATAAAGCAGAAATTCTGCAGCTTAAGCCAGATTCCATATACAGCAGTTGCCGTGGTGGAATAGGTCAGCAGTACCTGATTGATCAAAAACGAAGTGATCGAGTTAAGTCCGATGGTAATCATACTCGGAATACCGATCTGATAGATCCCTCTGGCCGACTCAGCACTCGGACGGAAGATCTGTGAAAGAGACAGATGCACCCAGCTGTTCTTCTTTAAATTTAATGAAAAAGCAACAGAGGCCGCCAGGATCTGGCCCAGGACCGTAGCCGTCGCCGCTCCGGCGATCCCCATCCTGGGGAAGGGGCCGATTCCAAAAATCAGCAGCGGATCAAAGATGATATTAAACACTGCGCCGCTCGCCTGGCTCGCCATCGCAAGGGTCGCATTTCCGGTAGATGTCAGCATCTTTTCAAAGTAGACGCCGAAAAACACACCAAATCCCAGAAGCCACACGATCCTCAGGTAGGTGATGCCGCTGGTCACGATTTCTTCAATATCCGTCTGCATATGATAAAAGGGAGAGACGACCGTAAGCCCAAGGATAATAAACACCGCCACGTATACCAGATTCAGAAAAATGCCCGTATTAGCCACTGCGTCTGCTTTTTTACGGTCATTCTGTCCCAGCGCACGGGGCACCAGCGCACTCATGCCGACGCCTGTTCCTACGGCAATGGCGCTCATTACATTCTGCATGGGAAATGCAAGAGACACCGCCGTCAGTGCATTTTCCGATATTCTGGCAACAAAGATCGAGTCTACCATATTATATAATGCCTGAATAAAAAAGGACATCATCATGGGAAGTGCCATAGATACCAGCAGCCTTCCGATCGGCATGACTCCCAGTTTATTTTCCTGTTTCTGCCCGTTCATAGATTCTCCGTTTCTTCGCATCTGTTCACGTTTGCTCCCGTTCCGGTCTGCTCCGGTCTGTTTTTGATCTGTCCGGCACTTATTCTTCTATATGAAATTCCCCGCCGTAAGCATCGCCAAGGGATCCGTCTGTATGAACCGTTACATCCCTGAGGGATAATCCGTTCATTCCTCTTGCATACACACCGTATACCGGACTCTTCAGATCCCCGTCTCCCTCGCAGGGCCGCAGGTCGTATCCGGTCACCGGCCATCTGGATATCTTCTTAAGATTCAGCTGAACACGTTCAAGCGTCACATTTTCGATGGGTTTTTCATCCATGCCGTAAATGAATATTCCATTTTCGCCGGTGCTGATGACATCCCGGATCCGGACATTTCTGATCTTTCCGACGCCAAGGCCCTGATGCCGCTCCACGGCAGTGATGGCGATCGCCTCGCCCCTGCCCCAGTAATTCTCGGCAAACCGACGGTTTTCGATGATCAGGTTCGCGATCTGGACATTTTCGATATTTCCGAGATCCCGAAGCTGCAGAGAAACTGCCCTGTGACTTCCCGTGATCACACAGTTCTCGATCAGGATATTCCGGAAATCGCTTTCACTTTCCGTCCCGAATTTGATGGCCGCACTGGTAGATTTCAGCGTACACCCGCTGATGATGACATTTTCCGTAGGACCATACTCACGGTAAGCACCGGACGTTTTGAGAACAATACTGTCGTCTGCCGTTTCTATATGGCAGTTCACAATGCGCACGTTCCGACAGTGATCCGGGTCGATGCCGTCACAGTTTGCCATGCGCAGATTATTCAGAATCCGGATCCCGTCCACCAGAACATCTTCGCACCCCACCATATGAAGGGTCCAGAAGCCGGATCTTGTAAGGGTCACATTCTGCACCGTCAGATGACGGATATTCTCAAGGAAGATGAGAGGTGTTCTGGGATACCAGGCTCCATCGATAAAATACTGACTCTGATCTCCGTAATAGATCTCCTCTGTCCCGTCGATAGAACCATACCCGGTAATTCTCACATTCTCGGCACCTGCTGCAAAAATAAAATAATTGGCAGGCTTTCCGGCATACTCACAGTTTACATAGGAGGGAACATTCATCATGGTATTAAGATCCGCAAATCTCTGGTAATCCTCCAGACGGTCGCTTCCCTTGAGGACAGCCCCGCTCTCCAGATGAAGATCCGTATTAGAGCCGATGATGATCGAACCGCTCTTATATACATGGCCTCCGGGCAGGACCACCTGTCCGCCTCCTGCCTTCAGGCAGTCGTCCAGCGCCGCCTGTATGGCCGCGGTATCCAGCGTAATGCCATCTCCTTTTGCTCCGTAATCCAGTACATTAAACATAAGATCTGTCTCCCTTCCAGCGGCTGCCGGATGCTGCCTGCCCGAAATCAAAGCAGGAGGTCCCTCCAGCCAGCTTCTCAATGATCATAAACATATAATGAATGTACCAAATAACCGATACGAATGTCAAATAAAATAAGGTACATAAAGAAATAGACATGCATTTTCTGCATGTCTATTTCGCCTGATGCTCTGTGCCTGTCCGGCACATGCGATGCCCTTTTTTATCCGGATCCCGGCGTTACTTCTTCCATCCGTCCGGCAGATATTTGACTGTCGCATCGATCATATCGTCGACAAGGACGCGTATATCCGCTTCTTTACAGTTCTTTCCCTTCACCAGCGGATCATTCATAAATGCCTCGACGACCAGCTCCTTATCGAAGGTTCTGGCTGCTTTGTAAGTGAGCTCATGATTTTTGATATGCGGCATCAGAAGATCTTTTATGTTTTCCGGCACGGCTCCTGCCTCTATAGGACGAATCGAATCCCGGCTGAAGACCGCATTTGTCTCCACCACGGCGGAGGCCGGCAGATTCGGTATCTGAAGAGCTGTATTCGGAATATTTACATTACTGATGAACCTGGAAAGGCCGCAGAGAGCCTTGATCAGAAGAATGCCCTCTTCTCCTGTGGGCTGAAGATCGATCTCTTCCTCCCCGTCCAGGAGCCTCCGGCTCCTTTCCAGACGGTCCTCAAGATCTTTCTTTCTCCAGGCTACGGTGGTAAGGCTGAACTTCCAGCTCTTTACCGTTTCCGGATCATTCAGATATTCATTGCCCGGCATAAATTCCGCCAGATGCCGGTCCCCGGCTGCAGCGATCAGGCCGTAACGGTTGAACAGATCCATTTTGACTCTGTGCATACAGGCAAAATGAGAATTCATCCAGTTTTCGCCCTCCAGCTGGTAGCCTTCTTCAAAATGTTTATCAATATACGCTCTGTAGACTTTAAAAAGATCCACATCCCGGTAGGAAGCCTCGGTAAACCAGGTAAAGTGGTTTATTCCCACCACGTTGACAAAGATATCATGCCAGTCTTCTACATGATCACCGGTTTCCGCTTCATAAATGCCCCGCAGAACTTTCTGGGTGCCGAATACTTCGTGGCAGCATCCAAAAGCCCTGATCTCAGGAAATACATCATAGAGTGTCTTTACGCAGAGTGACATGGGATTGGTATAATTAATGACCCATGCTTCCGGTGCATAGTCCCGGACAGCCTCGGCGATCTCCACAAACATCGGAATGGTGCGAAGCGCACGGATCATTCCGCCGGGACCTGCCGTATCACCTACAGACTGGTAAACGCCCAGTCTTTCCGGTGCATGTACATCGGACTCCATCTCATCAAAAGTTCCGGGAAGTATGGAGATGACTACAAAATCGCATCCTGTAAGCGCTTCTTCAAGGCTTTTACAGACTGTAAACTGCCATTCTCCTTTTGCCTCGGCCCGGCTCATCAGATGATTGCCGATCCGTGCATTCTTTTGTGCTGCTTCCTCATCGATGTCATAAAGACGAATGGTACCGCTGATCTCTTCATCCAGCGCGAGGTCTGTCATAAAGGTCCATGCCCATCCACGGGATCCTCCGCCAATGTACGCAATCGTTATGTCTCTCATTTTGCCGTCTGTAAATCTCATCTTTCTCCTCTTTCCAGACACTTTCCAAGCGTCACAAACCAAAAGTCAACTATGTTTCATTAAATGTGCATTTACCGGGCAGCAGGTACTTCCCTGTCATCCCTTGATACCGGAGCTTGCAATTCCTTCGACCAGAGACTTCTGGAAGAACAGGAAGATGATCGTTGCGGGAACGATCGACAACGTGGACATGGCGAGCGTAGCCCCGATGTCCGAACCGGAAGACGGGTCGTTAAACAGTTTCAGGGCGAGAGAAATAGGACGCATTTCCGGTTTGGTAACATACAGCAATGCGGAAAGATAATCGTCCCATCTCCAGATAAAGGAAAAGATCGCACTGGTCACCAGCGCCGGCGTGATCAGCGGAAGGATGATGCGGAAGAAGATCCCGTAATAGGAACATCCGTCGATCTTGGCCGCTTCATCCAGTTCTTTCGGTACACCGCCGATAAAATTCATGATCAGGTATACAAAGAATCCCTGGATCGCAAAGAAATACGGCAGGATCATCGGAAAGTAGGTGCCGACCCATCCAAGACGTCTGAACCACATATACTGCGGGATCATCAGGATCTGGGGAGGCAGCATCATCGTCGAAAGCACCAGCACAAAAAGGATCCTTTTCATTCTGAACTGCAGTCTCTGAAGAGAATAGGCAACAAATGCAGAAGAGATCAGGGTTCCAAAGGTCGATACGATAGAAATAAAGAACGAGTTCTTAAAGAAGGTCGCAAAGGAATAGCCCATGAACCCCTTCCAGCCCGTCGTATAATTATCCAGCGTCCAGGTCGTCGGGATCAGCTGCGTGGCTGTCGGAAGGATCGTGTTGGTCGGTTTAAACGAACTCAGAATCATCCAGAGAAGAGGATAGACCATGATAAATGCGCCGATCGTAACCAGAACATGATAAACGACTGTACCGATATTTTTTTTCTTAGCCATATTCGTCTCCCCCTTTCTTATTCTTCATAGACCCATTTGCTGCGGCTCCAGAACAGAAGGGCCGTAACCAGGGAGATAATGATCAGCATGATCCAGGCAAGAGCCGAAGCATAACCCATCTGGCTTTTTCCCATTGCCGGGAATGCCTTTTTATAGACATACAGCGTATAGAACAAAGTACTGTCCTTTGGCTGGCCGTCCGTGATCAGCTTGCTCTGTGTGAAAGCAAGGAACGAGTTGATGGTCTGCTGTACCAGATTGAAGAAGATCGTCGGTGTCAGAAGCGGAAGCGTTACCTTCCAGAACTGTTTCCATTTATTGGCACCGTCTACCATGGCTGCTTCATAAAGCTGCCGGCTGATCTGTTTCAGGGCTGACAGGAAGATCAGCATCGAAGAACCGAACTGCCATACCGTCAGAATGATCAGTACCCAGATGGCGGTACCCTCACCGAACCAGTTAAAATTCCTGATCCCCGGGAAAAAGATCCCCAGGATCGCGTTGATCGTACCGGTCGGCTCAAACAGACGCCGCCACAGAATAGCGACAGCCACCGATCCGCCGATGATCGAAGGAAGGTAATAGGATGCACGGTAGACCGGCGTTGCTTTGGTATCCCGTGCCAGGATCAGAGCTACGATAAGGGCAAAAATAACCTTCAGAGGTGTGCCGATCAGTGCATAGTAACAGGTAACCTTCAGTGCCTTCCAGAAAGCTTTATCCTGGAAGATATTGATGTAATTCTTAAATCCGATGAAGGTTGCGGGATTCTGAATATCATATTTACAGAATGAAAAATACAGGGACATGATCATCGGAATGAGCATGAACATCAGAAAGCCAAAAATAAACGGGAGGCTGAACACATAACCCGCTATATGTTCCTGCCCCGCCCATTGTTTGAAAGACAACTTCTTTTTATTCAAAACAATTCCCCCTTTTCCAGTCAGGCATTACTTCTGTCTATCGGGCCTTTTGCTGTCTGAAACTGCATCAGCATCTGCTGCCTGATGAAAAAGGCTGCCGGCACAGTTCGCTGTCGACAGCCTTTTTGAATACTCTTAGCCGCTCATGTAATCAAATACAGTCCGGCTGCCAGATTCTTTATGAAATATATTCAGATCAGAAGTTTTCTGCAACACTGTTGGAGCCGTCTACAAACTCTGCTGCAAGATCAGCTGCTGTGTAGCTGGTGTTCGGGTCAAGCGCTTCACTGGAAAGGCCTTCGATAACGTCGGTGTTAACGGTTCCTGCATAGCTGGGCAGAGGCGGGAAGATCGCAGTGGAGTTGTCCGCTACAAAATCAAGATAATCCACAATGATCGGATAGGTCTTATCTGTCTGGGAAACTGTATCCGCAATGGCTGCTGCCACATCGCTGTTTGCCGGAATACCACGCTCTGCACGGAGCAGGGTGTTGGCGTCAACATCATTGATCATGTAGTTGAGGATCGCTACTGCCAGATCCGGGTTCTGAGTATCAGTCGTGATGGAGAAGAACTGGCTGGGTTTCAGATAGTTGGCTGTTGTCGGATTTGCTTCCGGCCAGCTGGTGATTCCAAGCTCGATGCCGTCTGCTTCTGCTGCATCACAGAATGCAAGATACTGGTTGGAGAATGCAAATGCACACCAGCTTCTTACGCTCGGATCAGACCCGAATACAAGCGGATGCTGGCTGATGGTAGCCATATCAACACTTGCGCATTTTTCTGTGCTGAACAGCCATCCTTCTGCTACGCCGTCCATCAGTCTCTGATAGTATGGTTCCATCTCTTCTGCAGTAACGGTAACGCCATCCGCCTGGAAGAGTGCCTCATGGCCAAGTCCACGCGCAAAATAGGTGATGGGGTTCTCGGAATTGAAGTTATGGAAGATCGCGCCTACACCCTTCTCCTCGTAGATCTTGCGGGAGATCTCTACAAAATCATCCCATGTCATGTTGTCCGGAACTTCGATGCCGAGTTCATCGGTCAGGGTCTTATTGTAGCTGAACGCTGGTGCGTTCATGCCGGCGCAGACTGCATATACATGCCCGTCTGTCGAGCTGACGCCAGTCTGTACGATGCTTTCCGGAAGTTTGGAAAGATCCAGAGCGCCACTTTCGATGTAAGGTGTCAGATCAAGAAGATCTCCTGCTTCTACCCACTGCTCAAAATATGCATAGTCCTGCTGCATCAGATCCGGCAGCGTATCGCTGGAGGAAAAGCTGGTCATCTGTGCCCAGTAATCATTCCAGGTCTGTGCATTGAGATTGAAGGTAACGTTGGGATAGAGTTCTGTGAAATGATCAAGTGCTGCTTTGGTCACTTCATCACGTACCTGATTGCCCCACCAGGAAAAGCCTACCGCTACATCGCCTGCAGATGCCGGATCATAAGCTGCTTCTGCATGTACGGCTGCTGCACCGCTGACTGCAAGAGATAATACCATAGCAGTTGTCAATATCAAGTTTTTCTTCATGTGATTTACCCTCCTATGTAATATGTCAGAAAATACAATAATTACTATACCATTTTCCAGGCGTTGTGTCTATAATGATTCGGGATAATTTTTTGTTTATCGTTAAAACTGACGATCAGAGCGATTTAAGGGCTTCGACCAGGGCAAGGATCGTGAGGGACTGTCCGTAAGCCATAGGGGCGATCCGGATATTCTGGTAGAAGTCTTCATTCATACCCATGGGGGTGCCGGAAGAAACGTTCAGGACTGTTCCGTCTTCTGCAATGTTGGCGAGAACGCCGGCGATGGCCTTTTCTGCTGTTTCCATGTAACAGGAGTCCAGGACACCGGTGCGGATACCGTGCAGAATACCGGCTGCGATGGCGGCAGTTCCGGAAGTCTCTTCATAGGTGGCAGGATTTGTAAGGACTGTGTGCCAGAGACCGCTTTCCGCCTGAAGGCCGGCAAGGGCTTTTACCTGGGCGCGGAAGGTATCAAGAATGTATCTGCGGACAGCAGGCTGCAGATTATCTTTAAACTCATCCATATAATCCAGAATACCGAGTGTAAACCAGCTGTCGCCGCGGCACCAGAATACACCGCCGAAGTTATTTCGCTCCTTAAAAGTCCACCCGTGATAAAACAGGCCTGTTTTCGGATCCGAGAGATAGCGGATATGCATCAGCACCTGGTGGATTCCTTCATCGATCCAGTCCTGACGGCCGTACTTATTACCCATTTTATTGAGAAACAGAACCGCCATAAAGATCGTATCCAGCCAGAGCTGCTGTTCATTCAGGATCAGGGACTTCCCGTCACCGCTCCCGCTCGTCACATGCTGAAAACCACCCTCTTCTGTCTTTGGGAGTTCATTGACCAGCCAGTCTGCCCACTCTTTGGCCATGTTTTCGTAGACAGGATCTTCATCGATAAAATCCATCAATGTGAGCATGGGGGCTGTGGTATTGATGTTTTTAAGGGGCAGTCCTTCTTCGATGCGCTCCTTATACCAGTTCTTTAAAAAGGTCCTGTACTTCTCATCCGGCCGCACTTCCTGCATCTTTTTCAGGCCGTAAAGGCCGACGCCCTGGGGCCAGTCCCAGATACGGATGCCGCTGTCCCTGCGGTACAGTTCCGCCGCAAGTGCAGAGGTTCCTTCTCCCTCATTCATTCCGAGGTTCATCAGTTTGTCGATCACCAGGTCAAGTTTTTGAATGATTTCTTCTTTTCTTTCCTGCAGATTCATTTTTTCCTCCATTTCTCTGCCTCACCCACGGCTGCCGGACAGAAAAAACATTCCGTCCGGAAAACCTGTTTCATGACGGGCAGATCAGATTCTTCCATAAAACCCTGTCACATCCCGAACAGATCAGATTCCTCCATAAAAATCCCTGTCACATCCCGATCAGATCAAATTCCTCCATGGAAAATTCAACACAGAAGTCCTCTTCCTGATACGGCATCTTCATTTCCACCGCACGGTCTGTCTGGGAATAGTACCAGCCGCACGCTGCCTCTTCAAATTCATCCCGGTTGAGATAATGCCGGATCTCTGTCCCGCAAACTTTGACCCAGAAGGGGCATTTTTCCTTGCTGATCAGAGTGATAAAAAGCTTCTCCACCGGACTCTTCCAGGTCCCCTCCGAGGCAAACGACACCTTCACGACATTCGTCCCCGAAAGAGAGATCCTGGTCTTTCGGTAAACTCCTTCTTCATAGGCAAAGGTCATCCCGTCGTCATCGTACAGCACATATTCTCTGCTGTCTTCTTCCGGACAGAGCGGTGTAAGAAGGAGGCGGAGAGCAGTGACCTTGTCTTTTTCCATATTGTAGAGCTGATTTCCCGCCGTGGGAAGAATCGCGCCGGCCCGGACAAACCGCGGAATGGAATCCATATTCACCGGCACCTCGATGGTCTGCCCTCCCTCATACCGGGTATAATGGTTTTCCATATCGTACCAGCAGGTTCCCGCCGGCAGATAGATCTTTCTTGTCTTTGCACCCTTTTCCAGCACATTGGCCACCAGAAGATCCCGCCCCAGAAGGAAGATGTCGTCGATATTGTAAACCTTCGGGTCCTTCTGGAATTCATAGACCAGAGGCCTCATAATGGGCGCTCCGCTCTCGTGGGCTTCCCGTTCCAGAGAATAAAGATGCGGAAGCATGCGGTATCTTAAAAGGATCGCGTCTCTGATCCGCCCGCAGGAACCGGCATACATCCAGGGCTCGGTCACTGTATTGTCATTGGAGGCGGAGTGGATCGAGAAGCGCGGCTGGAAGATACCGTGCTGCACCCACCGGACAAACAGCTCCTCCTCCGGAGCAGGGCCTGCAAATCCGCCGATATCCGCTCCTGTATTCGGCTGGCCGGAAAGGGATACCCCGAGGATCGTCGGAAGATTGTACCGGAGCGTATCCCAGGAAGTAAAATTATCTCCCACCCAGTTCTGGGCATATTTCTGGATTCCCGAGCTTCCGCTCCGGCAGACCACATAAGGTCTTTTTCCGTTATATTCCCGGATCGCTTCACAGGCAAGCCGGCTCATCAGCGTACACATCACCGGTTTGAGTCCGCCGATGGTGCCGCCTTCTCCATCATAATCACAGCGTGCTCCATGATCCAGAATGCTGTCGTATTCGCAGTTGTCGTCCCAGATGGATTCCGTTCCCACCGCGATCACAGCTTTGGTCAGATATTCCTTCCAGGCCTTTCTGGCAGAAGGATTCGTAAAATCCCAGAAGGCTCCGGGGCCGCCCCACCAGGGACCGATCGCGGGCCGACCGGGGTTTTCGCTTTCTTTTACAAAAACATCCTTCTCCTTAAATTCCTCAAACAGAGGATGTCCTGTCAAAATTCCAGGTTTCACATTCGGCACATTCTGGGCGCCTCTCTCATTCATGCCGGCAAAATATCCCTCCGGATCCGGAAACCTTTCATAATTCCAGGTAAAGACGCAGCGTCCTGCATCCTGGGTCGTATAACCGGAGGAAAGATGGAATCCGTCGATCGGGAAGCCCTTTTTCTTTGCGGTATCCACAAAGGAGAGAAGTTCTTTATCGCAGTCCTTTGAGAGTTCTGAATAATACATGGAGGATCCCTGATATCCCAGTCCTCTCTTCGGCAGAAGAACAGGCCGTCCGGTTAGCAGAGTATAATCGTCCAGAATGCTGGAAATCTCAGGTCCCGCCATCAGAAAGAGATCGATCTCTCCGCCGTCAGCCTGCCAGTAGCTGTAGCGCGGCCAGTAATTGCTCCGCTCACGTCCCATGTTGAATACAGATTCATAAAAGTTGTTGTAGTAAACACCAAGAGCCCTTGCATCCCTCCTTCTCAGACGGATATAGAAGGGGATATGCTTATACATGGTGTCACAGCGTACAGGATCATAGCTGTAGGAATCTGTCGCTCTTTCCCGGATCAGTTCTTTATTTTTATCGATGGGGCCGCCCTTTTCACCAAAGCCGTAAAAACAATCGTCCTCTTCCATCCGGCTGTAATGGGTAATACGGCTGTTGTTATCCTTTGTAAAAGGATTCCCCTTAATACTGCGGTATATCTCCGTCCCGTCTGCTGTAAAAAGAATGATCTCCAGGGGATCTTTTTCGATGACCAGCCGGAGTGTCTCCGTGGACAGGACAAGCCGGGCCTCTGTCTCTTCTTTTTCAATGATCACCGGGGACAGATGCTGCCTTTCCCCGCCGAACAGTTCATCGAGCCTGTCTTCCCAGGCTGTTGCCTGCAGCACGTAGGAAGCTTCCCTCTTTTCTTCTTTGTCAAACCAGACACGAAGCCGCACGATCCGCTCTGTCAGAAAATAAACGCGCATCTTTGCCTGATCCAGCAGGATATCCGCTTTTCCTCCCGACACCTCCGCCGAGATCAGTTTTCTGCAAATATTCATGTATTCCCTTCCTCCTTTTCTGCCTTTATGCAGAATAAATTAAAAACGCCTGTCGTCTGTTTTTATCTTCAGGCGGGGAGCATCCAGTCCAGGATCCTGCGGATGTCCTGATCCCAGAAATCCCAGTTGTGCATATGACCGGGCACCTCATGGTATTCCGTCCTGATCCCCATTGCTTCGATTTTCCGGTGCACTTCCTGATTGATCGTAAAAAGGAAATCCTGATCTCCACAGGACTGGTAAAGCTCCGGAAGGAGTCCCTTTTCTTTATCTTCCTTTAAAAGCTGCAAAAGGTCGCGGTCGCTCCCCGAAAGATTCTCCGTCTTTTCCCCGAAGCAGTCCTCCCACCGGAAGGGACTGTCCATGCTGCCCCCTTTTCCGGCTTCATAGACTTTTCCGATATCCAGAGCGCCTGACATGGAGGCTGCCTTCGCATACAGATCCGGCCTTGACAATCCCAGGAACCACGCACCATACCCGCCCATGGAGAACCCGGCTATAAACGTATCCTCCCGCTTTCCGGAAGCGGGGAAGATCCGGGTTATATAAGCAGGAAGCTCCTCGGTCATGTAGGTATAATACCGGCTTCCGTGCTCCATGTCCTGATAAAAACTGTTTTCCACACCAGCCATAACAGCAATACAGTTATGAGCCTGGGCATAACGCTCGATACTCGAAAAGCGCATCCAGGAACTGTTGTCTCCATATGCCCCGTGGAGCAGGTAGACGACCGGCAGCCCTTTCTCATAATCATAGCGCATCTGCTTTCCTTCTGCCGTGATCTGTTCATTTCCTTCCGGTGTCGGTACGATTACATTGATCTCTATGTTCCGGTTCAATACCAGACTGAAATAATGACAGGTCATAAACATATAGATCTATCTCCTTTCTTCTGAAAAAACAGTCATAGGTAATTGTAAAACCTCTCTGCATCGATTGAATTGTATGAATCTTCAAACGGCTTCGATCATCTGATTTGAAAAGATCCGGCAGAAGAGGCGCGCCACGGCGCCTCTTCCTGCCGGATCTATCTTCTGTCTTCAGGATCTGTCGGTAAATGACCTGCAGATCTGCATCCATTATTGTCCGACAGCTCCTTACAGCCCTGCAGAATTCTCTCACCGGCCTCATCTGTACAAGTCATTTCAAAGACAAACTGCAGTAATTCAATGGCTCACACCTGTTGCCGGGGTGATGCCGTAGAAGAGTAACAAATGCTTCAATAATTTTAACATAAAGAAGTTGTGAAATCTATGTTTTTTTTGTTGAAATTTTACTGATGTCTTCCTTCATTTTCTGCGGCGTGATGCCATACTCCTTTTTGAATGCCCGGTAAAAGCCGGAATAATCGGAGAATCCGTACTGCAGAAAGATCTCACTGATCTTTCCCCCGCCTGCAATGGCATCCCGGCACATGGACAGCCGTTTCTTTACGATATACTGATGCATAGATATGCCCATTTTATTTTTAAACAGGTGGGAAATATAATATTTGCTGACATGGAAGGTCTCCGCCAGATTATCCAGGGACAGTTCTTCCGAAATATGAACGTCCAGATACTCCAGGAGTCCTTCATAAAGATCCCTGTATTCCTTCTGCCTGTCTTCTGCTGCCTGATCATGAACCAGCCGGCTCAGAAACAGGATCAGCTCCCGCATAAGGACAGCGCACTCGGCATCCTTTCCGAACCGGCTTCCGGACAGCTCTTCCAGAAGCCGGAAGATCCGGGATTCGATCATATGAAATGTGAGCATGTCATTATGGATAATATAGTCCTTTTTTCTGGTCTGCACCTGTTGAAACAGATACCCGTAGGTCACCGATTCCTGCATCAGTGAATTACAGGTATTCATACTGATCCAGAAGACAAACCGCCGGTATGGTTTATTCCCTGCATGAATGACCGCCTGATGCATGACGCCCGGAGGGATCAGCACCACGTCCCCGTAACGGAGCGGATATTTCACCCCGTCTATAGCAAGAGATACAGCTCCTTCCAGAAAGAAATAAAACTCATAATAATCATGAGCATGTTCTTTTGTCTGGACAGGATTCGAGTCGTTGTAATAATACAGTTCATAGTCTCTGGCATTCATATACTGCCGGGTCGTAAAAGGGGTCCGAAGATTATTCTTTTTTCTGCCTGACATATATCCTGTCCTTTCCAGATCTATACCATCAGGCAATTGCGATACTCCCTGCTTCGATTGAATGGTATGAATGCCATTCGATCTTATCAGTGAGGTTCGCAATTACCTGTCTATACCATTCTATCTCTGTCATCTCAGCCATACGTTTCGAAATCACCATCTTCGAAATCATCTCCTGCAAAAAAATCCCCCTTCTCCATATATGGCACGGAGAAGGGGGACCTGTTCATCAGAAAGCGTTAAGCTTCTTCGACTTCCTCGGTGATGATCCGCCGTTTTACATTCAGGACCTTCGGGAACAGCGTCAGCACACCCAGAAGTCCCCAGATCACATAAACCGGCAGAACATATCTTTCGTCCGTCGGTGCCCCGCTGGTAAGACTGTACCATAAGGTGACAACGATCCACAGGGTAAACAGTACACGGAAATATTTTCTCTTCTGGCGGTCTTTTTTACGAACAAGCAGAAGGATCACTGTTGTAAAGCAGAACAGAACGCCGTATGAAATCAAGGAATACATATAATAAATATCAGTCACTAGTTTATTTGTCCCGCTGATCGCTGTCATGTTCCAGTCATTCCACAGATCGAAGATTCCGAATTTATGCGCCAGAGAACTCTGCGGAATAGCAAAATACTTCACAATACTCTTTGCGATCTTCGTAAGGACCCTGCCGGAATCATGGGTAAATACAGCAGATGCCATACTCCGTAAAAGTTTCGGCGTATTTTCGAAGCTTGCCACACTCTCCAGATTAGGAGCGAACTGATTCATCAGGTTCTGATAATACATATCCGCAGAGCGTGTCTCCTCCAGCGTCACATACTGCTTGACCTCATCTGAGAAATAATCATAATTGTCAGACAGATACGGCCATGCCACTCTTTCAAAGATCGAGTAGGAAATACTGGGCGGAACCTTTCCATTGATACGGCTGGTCTGAGTATTCACATCCACAAGGCGGATGCCAAGAAGGAAACAGCCCGTCACAAAAAGCGGGATCAGGAACTTGAACAAAAACTTTCGAAGTCCAGTCATTTCCCCTCGGGTAAAGAACAATCTTCCCAACAGAACCACAACAATGAAGATCAGGCAGATCCAGGTATAGGCGGGAAGAAAAAGTGCTGCCGCCGCATAGGATAAGCCTGCCCCCAGCCAGAGCAGAACAGGATTTTTCTGTGTAAATACCAGCTGCGTCATTTTTATCCCCAGGATCAGGACCGCGCACAGTGCAAAAGCATCCGGCACTACAGAAAAATTCATCCAGAGAACGAAGGGGATCGTAAAAAGATACAGTGTTACAAAAAGCCGTTTAAGAACCGTAAGTTTTTTACGAACCAGCTTTGTAAAGGCTGTTACTACATAGAAAATGGACAGGAGGCTTACCACGGTCTGAATCAGATACACAAGAATATGATAGGAAATATTCACAGATTGTGCCGCCTGCGTAATGTACTTCAGAAAAAGGGGATATAAAATCGTCGTATATTCGTCCAGCTGAAAACTCTGGCTCAGTGTCACATATTCGGAACTATCCGAAAACAAAGGCACTGAATTGATATTCATGACTGCCCACGTAAGACCCATTACGATCTGTACGCTCATGAGCACGATCACGATAATGGATATTACTCGTTTTGAAATGCTTTTTCCCATATCTGTTCCCTTCTCTCTGTCAACACTGTACTTTTTTAAAGACAATTCAATTTTACACTATTTTTTTAAGAAAGAAAAGACTTCTGTAAAAAATATTCACGGTCCGTACCTGGTCTGTTCATATGTCCGGTGCAGGGTCTCTTTGTCGATCCTCTCCGGAAAAGCTGCCTGTGCTTCTATTTCTGCAGGAGTTTCATGAGCGGAAGGAGTCGTTTTCCGGTATCTGCGGATCGTCCGGATATAATTCCGGCGGATCCTGTTTTTCACCAGGTTCTGCCTGTTCCGCAGGGAGGAAGAAACGGTTTTTTCTGTTTCGTCCTCATACAGGCTTTCCGCGATATCACCGTTTTCTTCGAGGCCTTCCCGGAATCCGATAAAAATCCGGCGGACGGCGCTGAACAGTCCCCGGAGAATGAGGACAGCAATAACCGCAGCCAGGATCCACAAAGCGGCCTTCACCCACACAGGCACAGGACGGGGCGGGCTCTGGTCCGCTTCCTCATCCAGAAAAGCTTCCATTGGAAAATGAACACTTTCCATGGGGGCATAAAACTGTTCGATCTCCTGTTCCGTCAACGTTACCTTTGGCTCCCACTGACGAATGTCATGATAGGTTCTGAAAGGCGACAGTAAAACGGATATCCCTCCCATGCCGGCCAGAAGCATCAGGATAAGCAGAGCCATTCCCAGTCCGATTTTCCGAACTTTCCCTGCCGGTACATGGGACAGTTCCTTTACATCGTTCAGGCACATCTCTGTCCCTTCCAGATATCCGTACAGCAGGGCCAGGAGCATATACAGAATTCCGGCTCCAAGAGCCAGACTGCACATCACAGGGCAGGCTGTCCAGCGGGCTCCCATGTACAGCAGTACAAACAGAAGCAGGAACCAGAGGGCTGGTTTTTCCAGCAGGCCGGCAGTTTCCGCCCATTCAATATCATTGTTTAAAATGGCTTTTCTGCGGCTGTCTTCCCGCATTCTGGCATGAAAGGCATCTCCTGCCGTCAGCAGACATTCCAGGGCCGTTACGGCCAGAAGTACCTTTCGGAGAATCTGCGCATGCGGTGTAATATATGCCGTCATTCCTGCCGACACCTGCCAGGCCGTCAGCAGGCTTAGCAGAATTCCTCCAAGAGAGGCCAGAAGATACAGGGACAGCGTCCTGACCCGGCACACCGCTGCCTTGCAGACCACAGAGCAGATCACAACAGAGAAACCTGCTGCCGCCATCCAGATGAGCAGCCGGTCTTCCCGGATCTTCAGACACATGTAGATTCCCGGAAGAATAAGCGGCAGAATCAGGGCAGGATGGATACACTCCAGCACAAACATCAGTCTTCGTACCTGTTTTCCCGTCAAGTTTCCGGCCTCCTTTCCTGTTCCTCTTATCCAGGCAGTTTCGAAATTCCCTGCTTCAATTGAATGGTATGAATCTTCAAACGATTCCTTCCTTTTTTATCACCTGGTACCGGCCGCCCCGGCCGTCCGGGACCACCCAGATCCACGGGCGGTTTTTCTCCATCCCGGCCTGCAGAGCCTGTACATCTTCTTCTGCATTGTTTTTGGAAACCAGGATGCAGATCTCGTCTGTACTGCCGGCTGACTTTTTATTCCGCCTGTAAGAGCGCGTCTCTTTTTCTCCGCCTCTTCCGGACAGGTGCGACAGGACCATTTTTACAAAATCCGTCGTTTTGCCTGAGGAAAAGTCCCGTGTCAGATACTGCTCGATCTCCTGCAGACAGCCCCGGCCGCGGTTCGGTGCAAACACCTGGCAGGGCGAGGTATTGATCATGAGCCCTGCCGGAAGTCCGGCCCGGATCAGCCTCTCGCAAAGAGAAGCGGCAATGGAGATGCCTTCTTCCACCGCCTGTTCATTCTTCAGGATATTTCTGTCTTCCACATCCAGAAAGACCATGAATTGTTCGGCCTGCACGGAGGAAAAAGTATTGACCATCAGACTGCCTGTTCTGGCCGAAGCCTTCCAGTTTATATTTTTCATAGGATCCCTGGTGGTATAATCACGGATGGATAAAAATGCGAAAGGATCCTCCAGATACGTACTGCGGCTTTCTGCCGCTCCCAGCATGGAGTCGCACAGACGGACAAGAGAAGAGACATTTATTCTGGCCGGATAAACATACAGCTCGTCGCTTATGTCCATCTCCAGGATATGACGATGCCTGAAAAGAACAGAGACCGCCTCCGCCTTTACCTGGCTGATCCGGTACCTGCCTCTCTTCTGGCATTCCAGTTCATAACGCCGGGTGATGGATTCCATTCCTCTGAGCGAAAAAATATCTCGCTTGTAATTGTAGTCACTGATGATCAGGTTTTCCGTATCTGCAAACCAGATCCCCTTAGGAATACGAAAAGCCGCCTCCAAAAAAGGAAGCGGCAGTTTTTTCCTGTTTTCCAGCGTTTCTGTCAGAAGTACTTTGTTTCCCGCATATACATGCCCTTCTCCAAAGTGCAGTTCCATGTTCAGACCCCGGTACCAGTTATTTCGATAGTATCGTCTCCATCCCAGAAGGATCAGAACCACCGCCGCAGCAAATATAAGCATCATCGCCTTCTCCAGTCTTCTGTGGGTACAGGGACCGACAGAAGAAGATGATCGATCCGTTCCCGCTTTGCACGGTCATCCTCTTCCTCACAGATATAACGATGGGCGAGAGCAGGAACAGCCACGATCTTAACATCCTCCGGTGTAACATAATCGCGGCCCTGCACCAGAGCATAGCCCTGGCACGCCCGGAAAAAAGCGATCGTCCCACGGGGGCTTACTCCTTCCCGGTTCTCATTTCCATCTCCCGTGCGCCGGGTGCGCTGAACCAGCTCTACCAGATAATTTCGAATGTCATCATGCACATATACACTGCGGCATGCATTTCTAAGAGACAGCACTTCCGCACGGCCGGCCACCGGACGAAGCTCATCTCCCGGCACATGTGCCTTTGCTTCGCGGGGAGCAGGCTCTGCAGCCGGCGTGACCGTTTCAGCGGAATTGGGGAAAAACCGGTCCAGCATCTTCTTTTCGTCCGCTTTTCCAAGGGCTCCCATGGAAAGCTTAAACAGGAACCGGTCCAGCTGCGCCTCAGGCAGCGGAAAACATCCATAAGTTTCCACAGGATTTTCGGTCGCAATAACAAAGAATGGCTCCGAAAGCACGCGGGTCTCCCCGTCGACCGTAACCTGGCCTTCACCCATACATTCCAGGAGCGCAGACTGAGTCCTTGGCGTTGCCCGGTTGATCTCATCTGCCAGGAGTATATTGGTAAACACAGGTCCTTCCCGAAAAACAAATTCACCTGCGGCCTGATTATAGTAGGACAGACCGGTTACATCGCTCGGCAGAAGGTCCGGTGTAAACTGGATCCTTCCGAAAGACATGTCAAGACTTCTGGCCAGTGTCCTTGCCAGCACAGTCTTTCCGGTCCCCGGCATATCCTCCAGCAGCACATGCCCTCCCGCAAAAAAAGCCGCCAGAATAAGGTCTGTTACTTCTTCTTTTCCGACCAGAATCTTTCTGATATTGTCCTTGATCTCCTGAATGCGTGATCCTGTCTGTATTTCCATACCTGATGCCTTTATCCGATCTTTCCCTGTTTTCTCAAAATGTCTTCTGTGATCTCTGTCAGTTCGAATACCATATTGTTGCAGTGAACAGGTTTATCCCCGCCTCTTTCGGCATTCAGCCTCAGAAGATCCGCGCAGTTCAGATATCCCTCATGATTTTCCTTTACCTGCCTGTATACATCATGCAGTACAGAAACATCTTTGATCCCTGCAATGCCGAGTGTCATAAGACATCCTGTCACAGCCCCGCAGGTGGCCCCCATCTTCATTCCGCCGCCAAAATTCGCAGCCAGACGATAGGCCATGTCTTCCGGAACACCAAGATCTTCCGCAAAACAGCAGACAACGCCCTGGGCGCAATTGTAATGGCGCTCTGTACATGCACGCAGTTCCTTCGCCTTATCAAGATACTTACTCATAATATTGTCCTTTCAAAAGCTCTTCTTCCCGGAGCTGTTTTCTACGCCATTCTGCCGAGTCTTTCCCGCACGCATTCTTCGCCAAGCACCTGACTCACTTCCCATATATCCGGTGCATTCGCACGGCCGGTCAGCGCGATGCGGAGCATGTTTGTTGTATTAACGATGCTTCCTTTGTATGCCTCCGGATTTTTGGTATAATCCTTGGGTCTTGCGGCAAATCCCATCTCCGTGGTGATCTCTTTTACTTTGGCAAACCAGACGTCCTGGGGATCCTTGTGGTCATACCCCTTGAGATAACGGGCGATAAACTCTTTTCGGGTCGCTTCGTCGGCCTGTTCATTGATATCATCCTCGCCCTTAAACGTCTCATCGTAATAAAAGCTCATAAATTCACAGGTCTGCTTCCAATTGACCAGATCTTTTCTCGGTTTCTTACCGCCTTTGCCGACAGAAAGAGCCGCCAGTGACTTTTCTTTATACTTTTTGAGAAGCTCTGCCCATGTCTCATTATTGGCTTCACACCATTCAAGCCACTGATCATAGACCTTCTGTGCGCTCATCCGGCTGATCACTTCCTTGGAGACATCGTTCAGCTTGTCAAGGTCCACCAGAGCGCCGGAATTGGACATTTTCTCCGTTGTAAAGGGGAAATCCAGATAGGAGGCCTCCGGATCAGCGATCCGCCATTCCTCATAGTTGGAGTTAAGGACCGTGAGCAGGAACTCCCACACCGCATCCTTGCAGATCCCCTCTTCCTGATAATAAGCCAGCGCCAGTTCCGGATCTTTTCTCTTGGAAAGCTTTCTCTTGCCGTTGCCGTCGATCTTCATCAGCGTGGCAGTATGACAGTAGATCGGGATCTTCCAGCCGAAGTCTTTAAACAGTTCAATGTGAATGGGCAGAGAAGAGATCCACTCCTCACCGCGGACAATGTGAGTGGACTTCATCAGATGATCATCCACAACATGGGCGAAATGGTAGGTCGGAATTCCATCACTCTTCAGAATGACAAAATCCATGAAATTACGGGGCATCTCCAGCCTGCCGCGGACCGCGTCATCCACGCAGATCCTGTCCTCATTCATTTCTCCGCGATAGCGAAGGACCCAGGATTCGCCCCTGTCGATCCGTTCCTTCACTTCTTCCAGCGTTATGTTTTTGTATTTTGCATAGGCACCGTAGATACCTGTCTGCTCGCCGTCTTCCTTCTGTTTTTCACGAATGGCATTCTGCTCTTCTTCTGTATAGAAGCAGGGATATGCCTTGCCCTGCTGCACCAGCCACTTGGCAAATACATGGTAGATCGGTTTACGCTGGCGCTGACGGTAAGGCCCGTAACTGCCTTTGTCTCCGTCTGAAACAGCTCCTTCATCAAAATGGACACCGAAATATTCCATTGCGTTGATGATGATATCTACTGCCCCCGGCACTTCACGTTTGTTGTCTGTATCTTCGATCCTCAGAAAAAATGTGCCGCCTGACTGGTGGGCCAGCCTTTCGGCGATGATCGCGTTATACAGATTTCCGAGATGAATAAACCCTGTAGGGCTCGGACCTATACGGGTCACCGCAGCTCCCTGGGGAAGGTTTCTGTCCGGGAATCTGGCCTCCATATCTTCTCTTGTTTCCGTCACATCCGGAAAAAGCAGTTCTGCCAATGCATTATAATCCATGGTGTTCCTCCTGTATATTAATCTGTGAACCATTATAATCGTTCCCTGCGTTTTTTTCAACGGAAAAGCAGAATCTTCGGATAAACGGAAATAAACAGAGGCCGGAAGAATTGCTTCTTCCGGCCATGGTCTTCTGATCATATATCTTTTAAATCTGCTTCTATCCTGATCGGGGCGGTCCCGGTGAGTGCGGCGCTTTTTGCGTCGGGCTGGCTGGTGCCGGCATAGATGTCAAAGCGGGCTCCGTCCTTGATCCAGGCCCCTTGTTCATCTACGACCAGGAAGGCTCTTTCAGGAATAGAAAGGGCTACTTCTTTGTTTTCGCCCGGTTTCAGATGTACACGGGTAAAAGCAGCCAGCTGCGGATTCGGTACAGCCAGAGCAGAATCGATATTCTTCACATAGACCTGCACCACATCGTCCGTTTCGCAGGGGCCGAAGTTTTTAACAGTTAACGTGATCTCTGCAGATCGATCTGATCCGGCGCATTTTTTGAATTCTCCAGCCGTCACTTTTACATTTCCGTAGGTCAGTCCATAACCAAATGGGAACTGGGCCTGCTGCTCCATAAAACGATAGGTGCGGCCCTTCATCTGATAATCTGTAAACTCCGGCAGCTCTTTCAGACTTTCATAGAAGGTCACGGGAAGCTTGCCCGAGGGGGAATTCTCCCCGAACAGCACTCTTGCCGCAGCTTTTCCTCCCTGGGCTCCAGGATACCACAGAACCATGACCGCGTCAAAATGCCCTGCTGCAAAAGAAAGGTCTATATCGCTGCCTGCCATCAGGCACAGAACCACCGGCTTATGAACCGCGGCTATTGCTTCCATCAGGCGCATCTGGGATGCGGGAAGGCCAAGCGTCTCCTTATCCCCGGAAGCATAGCTGTTGCCGGTATCTCCTTCCTCACCCTCCAGGGTCTCGTCAAGACCCACACAGAGGATCACCACGTCACTGTTTTCCGCTACGGTCACTGCCTCCTGCAGACGGTCGTCGTCGTAGCCGAGGCCTTCTGTTTTATCCTTAAACAGATGACAGCCCACCGAAGAGAGTACCCTCACCGAATCTCCCAGATAATCCTGGATCCCTTCCTGCACGGTGATATAGCGGGAAGCCGTTCCGTGGTAATTTCCGATCAGAGCACTCCGGCTGTCTGCATTCGGGCCGATCACACCGACTGTTTTCAGTTTTTCCTTCGAAAGAGGGAGGAGCCCGTTATTTTTCAGAAGAACAAAGCTTTCCTCCGCTGCCTGCTCCGAAAGTGCCAGATGCTCCTTACATTCCACCACCGAATAAGGAATATTGTCGAACTCAGTCTGATCAAAAAGTCCCAGCATAAACCGGGTCGTAAACAGACGGACTGCCGCCTCGGTTATGGTCTGCTCGCTTACCATTCCTTTTTCGAAGGCTTTATAGATATATAAATACGTATTGCCGCAGTTTACATCTGTTCCGTTATTGATGGCCAGGGCTGCAGATTCTACTGCATTGGTAGTCACCATATGGTGCTCATGGAAGTCCCGGATAGCCCAGCAGTCCGAAACAAAATGCCCTTCAAATCCCCATTCTCCCCTCAGCTTTTTCTGAAGAGAAGGACTCGCGCAGGCAGGTTCCCCGTTCACACGGTTATAGGCGCCCATGACTGCTTCTACCTTTGCTTCTTTTACAAGGCCTTCAAAGGCAGGAAGGTAAGTTTCCGTCATATCCTTGGGTGATGCCTTGGCATCAAATTCATGCCTGAGAGCCTCAGGACCTGAATGAACCGCGAAATGCTTTGCACAGGCGGCAGCCTTCATCGTGCCGGCATCCCCCTGCAGTCCTTTCACATAGGCTTCTCCCAGCTGTGTTGTCAGAAACGGATCCTCCCCGTAGGTCTCATGACCGCGTCCCCATCTCGGATCTCTGAAAATATTCACATTCGGAGACCAGAACGTCAGGCCTTTATAAATATCCCTGTCATCCTTTTTAGACGCCGCATTGTACTTTGCCCTTCCTTCTTCGGCCACAACACCTGCCATACGAAAGACCATCTCACGGTCAAAGGAAGCCGCCATGCCGATCGCCTGCGGAAAAACGGTGGCAGAACCTGCTCTTGCCACTCCATGAAGGCCTTCGTTCCACCAGTTATAAGCAGGAACACCGAGCCGTTCAATGGCCGGGGCATTATACTTCAGCTGACCTGCTTTTTCTTCAAGTGTCATTCTGGATACAAGTTCTTCTGCTCTTTTTCTTGCTTCCTGTCGGTCCATTTTTCCTCCTCTTACTATTCGTAAGCTTCGCCGCCGGGCGAGGCTTGGGATCTTTCATGAAATCACATACATTATAAGTATAGCCGTCAATTCTCCCTGTTTCTCGGTAATTCTTGCGATTTAATTATCAATTATTGTTATTCTGCATGTTTCTTTTATAACTGATTCGTCATTCTTTTAGATATATTTCGCATTTTATTGTGCATATTGCCGACGGCGTTTCATGATTAAGACAGTTTTCTTTCTTTTATTGGATTATCTATTGCAATTTGGAATGTTTTTTGTTAAATTTCAAGAAAAGACAGGAGCAATTTTTGAATACTGAAGAGCATCGGAGGTATTATCCATGATCAAGAACCTGAGCGGTATTTACGAAACCGTCGATTTTCCCAATTCAGAAACGCAGATATGCCTGTATCACAATCAGGAGTATGAAAACTATCCGCCCCACTGGCATACATCCTTCGAGCTGATCATGCCTTTCGTCGGCGGTTACCGGGCCGTCTGCAGCGGAAAAGAATACCTGCTGCGGGAAGGTGACATTCTCATTATCTGCCCTGGTGTCATCCACGAATTGTTCGCCCCGAAGACCGGAGAGCGCCTGATCTTTCAGCCTGCCCTTTCAAAGGTCACCATCAATGAACTCAATCTTCTGATTTCCGTGCTGAGCCCCGCCTACCTGATCACCCCGGAAGAATTCCCCCAGATCGCAGAGCAGATCCAGCACCTGCTCCAGTCGATCGAAGGAGAGTATTTCTCCGGGATCTCCTACGCCGAAGCGTCCATTTTCTCAAAATTTCTGGAAATCCTTGTCCTGGTCGGCCGCAATCACCGGGTTTTTGCCCGGCAGAATCAGGAACCGGCTACCACACGGCAGAGAGAATATGTGGAGAAATTTTTATATATCACCAACTATATCGACCAGCATTTTTCGGAAGATCTGACACTGGAAGAGGTCGCCTCCATGGCCGGATTCAGCAAATATCATTTTACCCGGCTGTTCAAAATGTATACCGACTCTTCTTTTTATAAATTTCTGAACCAGAAGCGTATCGACTACGCGAGACAGCTGCTGGCCGATCCACGTCTTACCGTGCTCGAAGTGGCCACCCAGGCCGGGTTTGCCAGTTTATCCGCCTTTCTAAGAATGTTCAAGCAGCTCAACGGCTGTACTCCGACCGAATTCCGTGCCATGTACCGGAAGCGCCGGACAGAATAAAAATCAGCGGCAGAGATCCTTGCCGCTGACGATATTTTTTTCCACTATGCACAGGAATTCTGAGAAAGCACTGATTCATTCGGTGCTTCCTCAGAAGCCTCCGGGGGATCGCACGGATCTGCATGGAAAATTGTCACTTCGTGACGCAGATCCTGCGGGAAACACTTTAATAAGCGTTTCCCGGGAAGAATGACCCTGCGGTCACACTATTACATCCAGCCCGTTTCATGTATTACGGACGGATCCATCCTGGAAAGATCCGTACAGCCTGTATAGGCCATCGCTTTAGCCAGTCCTGCATTGACTTTTTTAAGATATTCCGTCACGCCCCGGGCACCATCCTGGCGGATGGCGGTCATCAGCGGTCTGCCGATACATACGGCTTTCGCCCCCAGAGCCAGTGCTTTGAAGGCATCCATTCCTGTCTGGATCTCGCAGTCCACAAAAATCGGCATATCATCCTTTACTGCCCTTTTTATATCCGGCAGTGCCATGAGCGGCGGGATAGCGTACTCGATCCGGTTGTTATGATGGGAAAGAACAAGTCCCCTTGCCCCGGCTCCGGCCGACTGATCCGCATCATATACGCTGAGGACGCCTTTTACAATGACAGGAAGAGAAGTCGACTGGCAGATCTTCTTTAATTCTTCCGAAGAGACCGCCTTCATCTCATACCCGTCTACAACATCATCTGAACCATCCGGCGCAAAAGGATGATCTATATCCACGCCAACTGCCAGAAGTCCCAGCTTTTCGGCGTGCTCGATCTTCTGATAGATTTTGTCCCGGTCCTTATAGGGCTTGATGATCTCCACCATTGCTTTACTGCCGCCGGCACAGAATTCTACTTCCTCATCTTCTGCCATGCCAAGCCATAAAACCGCTCCGGCATCTGCCGTTCCCTCCACATAAGCCTTCGTCGCACCTTCAAACATAAAGTGATCCAGGTGTGAAAGGGCTGCGGTCATCACAGGGGATGGAAACTTTTTTCCGTAAAGTTCCATGGTAAGATCCGGATTGCCCGAATTCATATATCTTGTCTCAATCAGAAGAGAGTCCAGATACCGTCTGGTAATCTTGTTGGAGCTGCCTGTATTTTCTGCCATATCATCTTCCTCCTCTTCAAAACATCAGATATTCACTTTTCCTTTTGCCACGGCGGGGCAGATAGAAAGAGACGGATCCGCATAGGGTATCAGAGTCGACTGGAATGCATGGTAAAGATCAGCCTTTCCGGGCCACACCGTATCCAGCACCTGATTCGTCTGGTCGAGCTGATGCAGCCAGGATCCGTTCACTTTATCCAGAACTTTATCATCCAGATACTGCACAAATTCGCTGTACAATTCTGCGTACTTGCGATTGCCTGTTACTGTAGAAAGCACCGCTGCTGTGTTGATCGCCTCGGCCAGTGTCCAGTGCATCCTGTCATGAACCACCGGAGAGCCGTTCCAGTCCGTCGTATAACAGATCCCCGGTGCACCGTCCGCGTTCCAGGCATCTGCCACGGCCCGCGAAAACAGCTCTTCAGCAGCCTGAATATATCGGTTGTCCTGCATGCCGAAGGTGGAAACTGCCCACTGTGTGATCAGCCTTGCCCATTCGATCCCGTGGCCCGGGGTCGCTCCGTAGGGCTTAAAAGGATCCGCGGGATTATCTCTGTTGCAGTCAAGGTCCGGTACCCAGGCATCCGTATAGTGTTCGGGGATCCGCCAGGTGTTCGCCTCCGCCCATCGGATGACAGAATCGATGACCCGCCCCGCCCTCTGGCGGTACTCTTCCTTCCCGGCGGCATCCGCCACCGCAAGAAAAGCTTCTACGGAGTGCATGTTGGCGTTCAGGCCGCGGTATGTGTCCAGATGTGAGAAAGCATTATCCCAGTTATCAGCTGCCAGGCCTTCTTTCTCGTTCCAGAAAAATGCATCATATACTTTCAGTGCATGATCCAGCAGCTCTTCTGCGCCCCGGGCGGAAACCACCATGCCGGATGTCGCCGCCAGGATAACAAACGCATGCGCATAGCAGAGCTTGCCTTCCAGGGGCGTTCCGTCCGCCTTCACGGCTGCATACCAGCCATCATGTTCCTGATCATGCAGTTCTGTTCTGAGTCCCCGGATGGCTTCTTCAGCAAGATGTCTGCTGCCCTCCCGGCCAAGAAGCTCTCCGATACTGTAAACATGTGCCATCCGGGCGGTAATATAGGTTTCCCTCGGACGGTCTTTCCAGGGTTTTCCGTCATCTCCCAGATAGTAAGAAGCCCCGGAAGGGGAGGCAAAATCCTTGCCGAATTCCAGAAGTTCTTCTCTCAGCGTCTTCTGCCATGCCCTGTTTTCATCTGTTCCCAAAACATATTTCTGATCCATATCATCCTCCTATGATTCTTAAAATAGTCAATAGCCTCCGGCGATGGGAACGTTTTAATCAGTGTTTCCCTGACACAGCGGGTAATGACAGGCTACGTCTCTTCCTTTGATTCTCTGCATCACCGGTTCTTCTGTCCTGCAGCGTTCTGCCGCATAGGGACACCTGGTATGAAAACGACACCCCGCGGGCGGGTTCACCGGGCTCGGGATCTCTCCCGTAAGGAGGCGCACTTCCTCACCCCGGCTGCGTGGGTCCGGGCGAGGGACAGCGTCCAGCAAAAACCTTGTATAGGGATGCAGGGGAGATTGAAAAACCTCCTCCGTATTTCCGACTTCGCATAGTTTTCCCAGGAACATAACGCCCACTCTGTCTGAAATATGGCGCACCACAGATAAATCGTGGCTGATAAACAGATAGGTCAGGCCTCTTTCTTCCTGCAGCTTATTTAGGAGATTCAGGATCTGATTCTGCACCGAAACATCCAGCGCCGATACCGGCTCATCGCAGACGATCAGTGAAGGGTCCATGGCTATGGCCCTGGCGATCCCGATCCTCTGCCTCTGTCCTCCCGAGAACTGATGCGGATACCGGTACAGAAATTCTCCGGGGACGCCCACCGCTTCCATCAGATCCAGCACCCTTTCCGTCACGGCTTCCTTCGTCGGACAGGCATGATAAGTGACCAGAGGCTCCGCTATAATATCCCGGGTCGTCATCCGGGGATTCAGCGAAGCATAGGGATCCTGAAAGATCAGCTGAAGCTCTCTTCTGTACTTTCTGAAATCCTTTTCCGGAAGTTTTGTCACATTCTCGCCCCGGATCAGCAGTTCCCCCTCTGTAGGCGGGATCAGATGGATCAGCACCCGTCCGAGCGTCGATTTGCCGCAGCCGGATTCTCCCACAATGCCCAGCGTTTCCCCCTTATGGATTTTTAATGAAACGCCGGAGACAGCGTGCACCTTTTTCTTTTTTCCCATGGGGAATTCTTTTGTAATGCCCCTGGCCTCCAGCAGCACTTCACTCATGATTCTCCCCCCTTACCTGACAGGTGGCACCGCACCATGTGCCCTTCACCCGTCTTCATAAGATCCGGCATCTTTGAGGCACAGATCCCGCTGCACTTTTCACATCGCAGGGAAAAGCTGCAGCCCTCCGGAAGATGCAGAAGATTGGGCACCACACCAGGTATGGTATCCAGCTTTTCTCTTCCAAGCCTTAAGGATGCCACTGCGTTTAATAATCCGCAGGTATAGGGGTGCATCGGATGTTCAAACAAAGTGAATGTATCTGCCTGTTCCACAATACGCCCTGCATACATCACATACACATAATCGCAGATCTGGGCGATCACGCCCAGATTATGGCTGATGATCAGGACACTGGTCCCTGTGCCGCAAAGATTTTTCATGATCCGGAGGATCTGGGCTTCCACCGTCACGTCCAGAGCCGTGGTAGGTTCGTCCGCGATCAGCAGCTTCGGCCTGCAGATCATGGCCATGGCGATCATAACCCGCTGCCTGAGGCCGCCCGAAAGCTGATGCGGATAACTGTCGTATCGTCTGGCAGGCTCCGGAATCCCTACCGCCTCAAATATTTCCAGCGTCCGGCGTTTTGCCTCCTCCGAAGATACATGCTGATGGATACGCACGGCTTCCGATACCTGTTTTCCCGCCTTCATCACCGGATTCAGGCTCGTCATGGGATCCTGAAATATCATGGATACCTCGGCTCCCCGGACAGCTGCCATCTCCCGGCCGGACAGGCGCATAAGATCCCGCCCGTCCAGCATCACCTCACCACTCACAATTTTCCCCGGATATTTTAAAAGCCGCATGACTGAGCGGACGGTCATGCTTTTGCCGCAGCCGGATTCCCCCACGATGCCGACGATCCTGCCCCGCGGCACTTCAAATGAAACATCGTTAACCGCCTTTACTTCACCCTTCTGCGTAAAAAAACTGGCGCAAAGGTGCCTGACTTCCAACATATTCTGTCCCATAAAAAGCTCCTTATTGATTCTTCTGGTAGGGATCCAGCACATCCCGCAGCCCGTCTCCCAGAAAATTAAATGAGAGAACGACCAGCATAATAGCGGCACTCGGTACAAAGCTCAGCCAGGGCGCATTGTACAGATACTGCCTCCCAGTATTGACCATCAGCCCCCAGGATGCATCCGGTACCTGAATGCCAAGTCCCAGAAAACTGAGGCTGCTTTCCGTAAGGATCGACGAAGGAACATTCAGTGTAAAAAGAACGATCAGCGTGGGAACTGCATTCGGCAGAATATGCCTCAGGATGATCTTATATCGGGCGACACCGATCACCCTCGCAGCTTCTACATATTCGCTTTCCTTGATCTGCAGGGCTTCAGCCCGCACGATACGCGCCACACTCGCCCAGTTTACGAGTGCCAGGGTCAGAAACACGTTCATCAGCCCGTCGCCAAGCGTGTACATGATCAGCATGGCCAGCAGCATGGACGGAAACCCCAGCATGATATCCGCCAGACGCATGATGACCGCATCTGTTTTTCCGCCAAGGAATCCTGCCGCCAGGCCAAGCACCGTACCAAGAAGCATGCTTAAAAGGGTAGGAACCACGCCCACCAGCAGGGAAATCCGGGATCCGTACAATACTCTTGTCAGAATGTCACGTCCGCCCTCATCCGTTCCCAGAGGATGAGCGGCCGAGGGCGGAGAGAGTCTGTGAAGAAGATCCATCTCCGTCTCTTTGTAGGGTGTCAGAACAGGAGCAAAAACAGCCGCAAGGACAAACAGAAGGATGACCACGGCGGATATAACCGCCAGTTTATTTTCCCTGGCCATGCGGCGAAGCAGGTCTGAAAATTTCTCCTCTTCGCCGATCTGGCTGCGAAGGGAGATGTTATCTGTCATCCCGGACCCGGATGGATCATTTTCAGGTATATTTTCAGGTATGTTTTCGGGTATGAGGTCTTTTCGTTTATTCTTACCCATAGATCAGGCCTCCTTCCGTATTCTGGGATCCAGCACGGAATACAGACAGTCTGCCAGGAAATTGCCGAGGATCACGACAGCTGTCGAAAACAGCGCAGTCCCCTGCAGGAGAGGAATATCTCTTCCGGAGATCGCCTGGACCGCCAGACGCCCGATCCCGTTGATGGAAAAAATCGTCTCCGTGATCACCGCTCCGGAAAGCAGACTGGATATCTGAAGGGCCATCATCGTAACCACGGGAAGAAGCGCATTCCTCAATGCGTGAATGCCAAGAACGCCCCATTGCCGCCGGCCTTTTGCCCGGGCCGTATCAATATAGGCTTCCTGCAGAATATCAAGAAGGGTCGACCGGACAAGTCTTGACACACTCCCGGCGGAATTCCATCCCAGTGCGACAGCCGGCAGGATAAACCCCTTTATGCTGTCTGTGCCGGAAATAGGGAGCCAGTGCAGATGGTAAGCAAATACATACTGCAGAATCATGGCCACCATAAAAACCGGCATGGATACGCCAAGAAGCGACACCCCCATAAACAGATGGTCGAAAACCCCGTTTTTTCTGACTGCGGCGATGATCCCGCAGCCGATGCCCAGGATCCATGCGAACAGAGCCGCCAGGACTGCCAGCTTCAGTGTATTTCCAAAGGCAGCCTTCATCAGCTGCGAAACGGGCTTTCCAAGAGAATAACTGGTACCGAAATCTCCCCGGAACGCATCTGCAATATACCGGCAGAACTGTGCCGGAATCGGCTGATCCAGCCCCAGTTCTGCCGTCATTCTTTCGATGGTAGCCGCATCCGCATGTTCACCCATCATGGTCGCGATCGGATTTCCGGGAACGATCCGGAGCATCACAAAAATCAGGAGCGCCACACCTAAGAGTACAGCGGCTGCCTGGAGCAACCGCTGCAGAATATTATATTTCATGAATAGTCCTCAAACTTATTTCAGAACCACGTCCGATGCATAAAAATCTGAAAAGCCTGCCCAGTGAGGCGTAAAGCTTTCCACACGGTCTCCGATACAGTACAGGTGCAGTTCCTCAAACAGCGGCACCCAAACCACGTCTTCACCGATCAGCTTCTGCTCGAGAGCCTGATATTCCGCTTCACGCTCTGCATCGTCCACGATCGCGCGGGCAGCGGATACTCTGGCCATGGTTTCCGTATCCGGATAATTCAGACTGCGCTGTTTTGTATTTTCCGGGCTTCCGAAGAAGGTATACATGATATTGGCAGGATCATTATAATCCATGCCCCAGCGGGCAACAAAGGAATCCATCTCACCGGAGATCCGGAGGTCCAGCCATGCAGAATGATCGTAGCTCCTGATCCCGGCCTTGATTCCAACCGCATCGAGAAGCTGGCTGATGATCTGATACAGAAGCTGTGTATTGCTGTCTGCGGCAGAATCCATCGACAGTTCAAAAGCAACTTCTCCCTCGCTGTATCCGGCTTCGGCAAGAAGAGCCCTGGCTCCGTCCGGATCATAGGCAATGCCTTCCATCTCGTCATTGTGAGCCCAGATACCGGTAGGAATAATGCCGTGTTCACGAAGAGCATTGCCGCTGTAGATGCTCTCGATCATCATATCCACATCCAGTGCCATACCGACAGCCTTGCGGACACGTTCATCTTTCAGATACTCGTTATTCTCATTAAAGGTCAGATAGGTAAGTCCCACCTTGGGATTGGTAATGATCTGATCCGGCCAGGTGGTCTTGTAAGAAGATTCTACAATAGCCGAATCCAGGTTCTGAAGATCGATCATATCCAGTTCACCGTTCTGGAACATAAGATTCTGGGTGCTGGCATCCGGGACTACGTAGACAATGACCTTTTTTACAGAAGGCTCTTCCCCCCAGTATTTATCATTATATTCCAGGGTAAAATGATCATTGGCGACCCACTCGGTCACCACATAGGGACCCGACCCGATGGTGTCCGAAGGTTCGCTTCCAAAACCGTCCGCCTCTGCCATTGTCTCGGCATCCACGATCGACATGGCCGGCGCGGACAGCTCGGCAAGGAACCCTGCGTTCGGCGCACTCAGTGTAATGCTGAAATGGGTATCATCTGTCACTGAAAAGCCCGCAAGCTCCTCCGCTTCTTTCTTCATCAGCGCTTCACCGCCCACGACCTCCAGCGGGATATCCGTGTTCTCGGAAGCCGCGATCAGCAGTCTTTCAAAAGTGTACTTCACATCCGAAGCGGTAAGGGCACTTCCATTGGAAAAGACGATGCCGTCCTTAAGGGTGAAATCATAGGTCAGGCCGTCTTCACTCACGGAGTATTCGGTACACAGGCTGTTCACCACCTCGGCACTTCCATCCACCACCCGGGTCTCAAAAAGACGGTCAAAAATATTCATGGGAACAAGGTAATTATCGGTGGTTTTTGCCACATCCATCGTGGAAATATCGTATAGAACCGCCGTTCGGAACACACCGTCTTCTGCCTCGGCAGCAACAGCCGGAAATGCAGAACCGGCCGCCATACAGGCCATGACTGCAGCTAAAGTAATTTTCGAAAATGTTCTGTTCATCTTGGGTCCTCCTTTGAAAAAATGTATGCTTTATTATACGTCAAAAAGGGCCGGCTATCAAGCCTCTGAATGGAGCAGCAGGAGCCGGAAAAGTTCCGTTTCCGCCGTTTTGTTATGCTGGACTTTTCCCGGATCCTGTTTTATAATAACCAAACGGATGTTTAACAGTTTCAGAAAGGAGACCTGCATGAGCACTTATACCTATACACCCACCGGCGTATGTTCAAAAGAAATCAAATTCGATCTCGAGGACGGAAAACTTCACAATCTTTCTTTTAAATCCGGATGTCCGGGCAACCTTTCCGCCATCAGCAAACTGGTGGAGGGCAAAGATGCCCGCGAAATAGCCGATATTCTCCGCGGCAACCTTTGTGCCGGAAGAGGCACTTCCTGTGCCGACCAGCTTTCCAAAGCCATTGACCAGGCACTCGCACAGTAGATTCCCGGCGAGCGGGAATACCATACAGGCTGAAGGACCTGTGGATCGTAATCTCTCAAAAGCAGCAGGACGGAATTATCAACCTCCCGTCCCGCTGCTTTTGTCATTTGTAAATCTTTTCATCTGTTTTTTCCTGTTCCGGCGGGTTCATTATCAATACTGTCACAAATTTCTGTCAAACTTTCACATAAATTGTTTACTTCCCACAGAAAATACCTTATAATAGAAGTAGCATATTTTTGCACGATATACGAAAGGATGGGTTCATTATGAGTCAGAATAACATGTTAGCCATGATCCTGGCGGGCGGCCGGGGAAGTCGTCTCCACGACCTCACTAACAAAGTAGCCAAACCTGCCGTATCCTACGGCGGAAAATACCGTATCGTCGACTTCCCCTTAAGCAACTGCGCCAACAGCGGCATTGATATAGTAGGGGTATTAACCCAGTATGAATCTGTACTCCTCAACAGCTATGTGGCAGCCGGACGCCGTTGGGGTCTGGATTCCAAGGACAGCGGTGTATTCGTCCTTCCGCCCCGTGAAAAAGCAGATACAGGCCTTGATGTCTACCGCGGAACAGCGGATGCTATTTCACAGAATATCGACTTTATCGATAACTATGACCCGGAATATCTTCTGATCCTTTCCGGTGATCATATCTACAAAATGAACTATGACAAAATGCTTGACTTCCACAAAGAGAAAAAGGCTGATGCCACCATCGCCGTGATCCCAGTCCCCATGAAGGAAGCCAGCCGCTTCGGTATCATGAACACCGACGGCGAAAATGCCAAAATCGTAGAGTTCGAGGAAAAGCCGAAAAATCCCAAGAGCAACCTTGCATCCATGGGTATTTATATCTTTAACTGGAAGACTCTTCGCCGGCTTCTTCTTGCCGACATGAAGAATCCTGATTCCAACCACGATTTCGGGAAAGATATCATCCCGACCCTTCTGGGTGAAGGCAAGGCTCTCTACGCTTACCGGTTTGAAGGCTACTGGAAAGATGTAGGAACCATCGATTCCCTCTGGGAAGCCAATATGGATCTTCTCGGGAAAGAAAATCCGCTGAACATGAATGACACGACCTGGAATATTTATACAGAAGATGTCAATACACCGCCCCAGTATGTCGGCGCCAATGCGACCATCGACCGTGCCTATATCACCCAGGGATGCCGTATCGAAGGTCTGGTAAGAAGCAGTGTTCTCTTCACCAATGTTGTTGTAGAAGAAGGTGCCCAGGTAATCGACAGTGTACTGATGCCCGGTGCCTATGTAGAAGCCGGTGCCGTAGTTACCCGTGCCCTTGTGGCAGACGGAATCCGTATCGGCAAAAATGCCGTTGTCGGAAGCGAAGGCAGTGAGGAAATCCTCCTGGTGGCAAAACGTGTGAAGGGGGTAGAATAAAATGGC
>CACZPF010000357.1 GCA_902782975.1 uncultured Lachnospiraceae bacterium | reverse complement strand
GAATTCAAAAAACATTGTCCGGATCAGAGGAGATCCGTTTTTGGAAGCTTCATCATAAAGCCCTTTAATATAATCATGCATTGAGATCCGGATATCATAGTATTTTTTCATGATCCGGTAATTCTCTTCCCCATAGCTCCAGAGTTCATTCGGCTGCCCGGTATGAAGATATCCCCCGCCAAAATCCCGGTCGTCCAGAGCCGGAATATTGTAAGGCCCGCGGTCTCCGTGCATACGGAAAACGGCAGAAAAAACGGCAAACTGGTACCAGCGGATCAGGAGCTGCTGAAAATCAGGATCATTCACATCATCCGTCATAAATCCTCCGATATCCGTAGTCCACCAGGGAATGCCGGCAAGTCCGATATTAAGTCCTGCCTGCACCTGATCATAAAAGGCCTCAAAAGTGCTGGGTACATCTCCGGACCAGATCACGTTGCCGTATTTCTGAGAACCTGCCCACCCGCAGCGGAGCAGATTCACGACTGGTTCGTCAGAAAGCGCTGCCATCTTATCAAAAAAGATGCGGCTGTAAAGCTGCGGATACAGATTGCTGCACTGAAGAGCCGGCATATCCAGATACCGGTAATTCTCAAAATCATAGACCCCATAGTCCGGTTCACTGTTATCGAGCCAGAATCCGTCTATGCCAAAATCATAGTAATTCTTTTTACAGACTTCCCAGACATATTCCCGGGCCCTGGGGTTGAATACATCGATCTCCACACAGTCTCCCTGATAATCATAGGTCTGGGCGGCACCCCGTTCTGTATGGATCAGAAGTCCTTCTTCCATCATGGGACCAAAATTTTCGCTGCGGCGGTCCACGGAAGGCCAGACAGAAACGATCACTTTGATCCCCATCTCATGAAGTTCATCCACCATCGCTTTGGGATCCGGCCAGTAGACCGGGTCAAACCGCCAGTCTCCCTGGTAAGGCCAGTGGAAAAAGTCGATCACGATCTGGTCGATCTTGATGCCTGCCTTCTGGTAAGCGCGGGCAATGCTTAAGACTTCTTCCTGGGTACGGTAGCGGAGTTTGCACTGCCAGAGGCCCATCAGGTTTTCGGGAAACACAGGTGCATGGCCCGTCACAGCGGTATAGTTTGCCAAGATCTGCTTCGGCGTATCGGCTGCCGTGATCCAGTAATCCATTTCCCTGGTGCTGCGGGCTGTCCATTCGGTATAATTCATACCGAAGATCACCTGCCCTACCGCGGGATTATTCCATAAAAAACCGTACCCGAGGCTCGAAACCGCGAATGGAACAGAAATCTGGGAATTCCTCTGTGCCAGTTCAAGGACAGACCCTTTCAGGTTCAGGTGAGGCTGCTGGTACTGGCCCATACCGTAGAACTGTTCCGCATCATTTGCTTCAAATTTGACATTCAGAGAATAATCCGATCCGCCGATGATACCCTTGTATTCCCGGCTGACGATTTTAAGGCACCGGCTGCTGCGGCTGATGGTTCCCTGATAGTTGCGGTAGTATTCCCGGAGGATCAGAACATCATCTTTATAAAAACTGATCACGCTCCCGAAATTCACGACCGCCTTCAGCCGGCCGTTGGTGATGGAGGCGGCGGGAACCTGTACCGTGGTCCCGTCTCCCGGCAGGAAATCTTCTGTATATTCATGGATCTCGCATGTACAGGGAGCGGGCGTCTCTGTAAGCGCCCAGGTGCGTCCCGTAAAGGCCGAAAATCTGGTGGAACGTACCCGGAAAGAATCAGTTCCCCAGGGTTCGATCAGCAAAGTCTCGCTTCCGTGCCGGGCGATCAGCGCATTACCCGAACATTCAAATTTCATAACGATTCCTCCTTATTAAAATTCATACCGTCATAAAGGGAAACGCTGCTTAAAGCGTTTTCCTCACCGGATCTGCGTCACGAAGTGACAATTTCCACTGCAGATCCGTGCGATCCGCCGGAAGAATCATAGCATGATTCGCAGACTTTTCATAGAGGCCGGAAGAAAAAGTTTCTTTTTGAAAAGTTTTTTTCTTCATCTGAATCTGGCTGTGAATAGTGACCCATTTTCATATTGCCTGCCAGGCACAAAAACGTGTATAGTATATATTAGAATGTATGGTTTTCAGTGACATCGGGTATTCTGCGCTGTACCTGCTGAAGGCACGCTCCGGCGCAGACAGGGAAGGAACAGGATCATGATTCAGGAAAAGATCAGAAAAACATCGATTCTCCAGCAGATGCTGGTTCTGCTGCAGGTACAGATACTGACAGTCCTGCTGTTGATTTTATTTGCCGCGGGACTGACGGTATATTCTTCCTGGGACCAGATGCGGACGTCCGGTAAAAACCTGCTGGACATTTATTCTTCGGAAATGAACAGCAGGTTAGACCAGGCCTGGCAGAATCTATCATCGATCGTTTATCAGAATTACGATCTGGATCTTCTGGATTCTCCGAATGAGCAGGAGAGGTATCATGCTTCCATGCGTCTTCAGAATAATCTGCAGAATGTCATCAAGACCAGCAGCAGTGCGCAGATGATGATCCTGGCAGATACAGAATACAATATCTGCCTTGACGCCAACGACGGGACATTTTCCCTGAAACAGAAAGAATACCTGAGACAGTTTTCCCTGGAATGTGCGCAGGCCGGGATCAAAAACGCTGGATGGCAGTTCCTGGATCATGAAGAAAGAACGTACCTTTACCGGATGGCCGGAACGGAGGGAAGGGTGATTCTTGTGGTCATCTCTGCAGATTCTCTGATGAGCGGCATCCAGGCCAGTCATGCAGGAAGAATGGAATTCGTACTGACGGACAGGGAGGGGATGATCCACGGATGTGCGGGAGAGAGCATTCTTTCTGCGGAAGAATTAAAAAAGGAACTTCCGGCTGATTCTGCAGGATTGGCAGGAAACGGGCAGAATACAGGGCTGGGCATTGCCGGAAACATAGATCTCCGTAAATATTACATGAGTTATGCAGAACTTGGCGATAAGAAAATTGGTCTTGCCGGGATCCGGAAAAAGACGGATATTTTTCTTCAGATGAGAGCCGGCGGTCTTTTGCTGGTAGGGGCGGCGCTACTTCTTTTGATGTTCGACTATTATATCTACCGGCTTCTGAAAAGAAAGCTTGTGTTCCCCATGCAGGAAGCGGTAGGAGTCATGGACAGAATTTCGGGAGGAGATACTGACCTCCGGCTTCCTTCCATGGGAGAAACGCTGGAATTCATCACCCTGTCGGATACCTTCAACAGACTGATGGATGAAGTGGTGTCTCTTCGCATTCAGTCTTATGAAAAGCAGATCGCTCTCTCTGATGCGGAGGAGAAATATATCCGCCTGCAGATCCGGCCGCATTTCTTTCTGAACGCCATGACGACGATCAGTTCTCTTTCGTCTACGGGAAGGACAGAGGAAATACAGGCCTATATCGATGCGCTGTCCGTCAATATCCGGTATATGTTTACCTCGGGACTTCATACCGTACCTGTCCGGGAGGAGATAAGCCACGTGGAGAATTACTTCACCATGCAGGAGCTGAAATATCCGGATGCGGTCTTTTATTACATCGACATGCCGGAAGAACTGGGAGACTGGCCGGTTCCTCAGATGCTGATCCATACGTTGGTGGAGAATGAATATAAGTATGCGATCCCGCAGGAAGGGACCCTGACGATCCTGATGCGGGTCTATGAAGAGCAGCCGGACGGAGAGCCTGAAGATCAGCTGAAAGATCAGTTGAAAGAACAGCCGGAAAGAATTCTTGTGATCGAGATCGAGGATGATGGGCAGGGATATCCGGAGGAAGTCATCCATTCGATCATGAGCCCGGGGGGAGAAGCAGCAGAGGACGGAAGCCGTGTGGGACTTTACAGCATTAAGAAGCTTCTGTATCTTATGTATGACCGGGAGGATCTCTTTATGATCGGCAACGCAGAGCCTCACGGGGCCTTCAGCAGGATCCGTATTCCAGAGAGAGTGCTCCACGAGAGGAAAAAACAAGAATAGCATAAAGGGCGGAACCTGTTCAGATGTGCACCTGCCTGGGGGATGAGGTCAGACGATATGAATATTTTAATTGTGGATGACGATGCGGCAATCGTGGAATCGATCTGTCATCTGGTAAACTGGAAAAAGCTGGGGATCGATGTGGTCAGAACCGCATCCGGGGCAGCCCAGGCTAAGATGCTGATCCGGGAGGAGCCGGCGGATATTGTGGTGAGTGACATTGAAATGCCAAAAGAATCCGGCCTGGATCTGTTGAGATGGTTCAGAGAACAGGGATGCAGCGGAAAATTTCTGCTCCTGACCTGCCATGAGAGTTTTTCCTATGCCCGGGAGGCGATCAAGCTCAGGGCAGAGGAGTATCTTTTAAAACCTTTCCGGGTGGATATGATCGAAATGGTCCTGCAGAAAATGACCGCCTCGATCCTGGAGGAGAGAGAAAAGAATACAGGGACCGGAACAGGTGTACAGTACGTCAGGAGGAGGACTCTTGGTGTACTTTCGGATATCTGTTCGGGCCGTATTTCTGCTGATCTGCAGACCCTGAAAAAGGAACTGCCCGGGGACAGTCCTTTTCTTGAGCCTGAAAAAACATACCGGATAGTCATGATCAAGGCTACCAACCTGGAGAAGGACGAGGAAACCTACGGGAAAAATCTGATCCTGTTCACACTGGAGAATATGATGTCGGAACTGCTTACAGGAGCTCCGGAAAATGCCAGAGTGATCAGTGACGACTATGGAAAATATATGCTTTTTACGATATTGTGCGATGCAGAGACAGCCCCGGAAAATCTGCGGCAGTCGTGTCATGTGCTTCTGGGGAAAGCGTCCGGCATGTTTTCGCTTACGCTTACCTGCTGTATCAGCACAGAGACTGGCCTCGACGGATTCTGTACCTGCTGCGGAAAGTGCCGGGAGATCCTTGATAAAGATGTGATCCACTATGGGTCGGCGTTCTTCCTGGATGAGACACTGGAGACTGCTGACAGAAGCAGACGGGCGCTGGATCTCAAGGTGATGGAGGAATATCTGAATCAAAAAAATAAAAAGGCTTTCCTGGATTATATAAAGAAGGAGATGAATACAGCGGTCCAGCTGAAGACCATGGATCATGAGCAGATGACGGGGGTGATCAGTGAGATCCAGCAGGCAGTTTACGCACATCTCGCCGCCCGGGGGATCCTGATCACGCTTGTGCTCGAAAATGAGGATGCAGCTGCCATGTCCAGAAAGGCCGAACAGTCAGTAATCGATCTGATCCGGTGGGTAAACTATCTTTTATCCCGGGTTTTTGCATATGAAGAAGAACTGCAGAAATCCTCCGGGATCATCCAGGAGATCGATGTTTATATTCAGCAGCATTACAGGGAAAATATCGGGAGGAACGAGATCGGTGCCGCTTTTTATCTGGTCCCGGAATATGTGGCAAAATTATATAAGAAGAAGACAGGGATCGCTTTAAAGGACGCCATTAATGAGTACCGTCTCGGTCAGGCGAAGGCCCTGCTTTTGTCTACAGACCGAAAGGTCAGTGATATTGCCGCAGATGTAGGGTTTGACAACTTCTCATATTTTTCAACGCTGTTTAAAAAGAATCTGGGAATGACCCCCAACGAATACAGAAAACAATAAAAGTCCTTTTTTTAAAAAAATATCTCTTCTTTTTGAAAGAGATATTTTTTTTGACCTGTTATAGTAGAGACAGATAAAAAAGTAACCGGTTACACAACCGACCATAAGGAGGATTCAGATGATGAGAAAGCAGGTTTTATGCAGTGTACTTACTTTATCCATGGTTCTCGGAGCAGCTGCTCCGGCACACGCTTTCGGATTATTCGGCGGCGGAGATGACAGTGAATTTGACCAGGTGACCTACGCTTATGCAACATTTAACAATATTCCTTCAGAAGAGGATCTTGCCGTGGTAGAAGAAGCCATCAATGAGATCACCAGAGAAGAGATCAATGCAGAGATCACGCTGAAGCCTATCTTTATCGGCGATTATTCCAGCAGCGTAAGCCTTTCTCTTCAGGCAGGTGAGAAGATCGATGTGCTTCAGTCTGTCGGTGATTTTAACAACGCAGTTTCCACGGGAATGGCAATGGATCTTACCGATATGCTGGATGAATGTGCTCCCGAATCTAAAGAGCTGATGGGTGAGGACTGGCTGGCGGCCTGTTCCTATGAAGGGAAGATCTACGGCCTTCCCACCTATAAGCCGATCGCTCTTACACCCATGGTCGTGTACCGTCAGGATATTGCGGATGAACTTGGCATCGATATGAGTGCCGTGAACAGCATTGATGATGTGACAGCAGTTCTCGAAAAGGTGAAAGAAGGAAAACCGGATATGACGCCTCTGGCACCGGTAGAAGCCGGATCTCTCGGGCTGAACCGTACTTACGGTGATGTAGACTGGCTGACGGATGACTACAATACACCCGTTGGTGTGCTGATGGGCGAAGATCTGACAGTTGTTGATCTTTATTCCTCTGATGTCTTCATGGACAGATGCAAGCTCGCAAGATCCTGGAACGAAACAGGACTTTCCATGAAGGATGCGGCAACTACGACCAGTATGGCAGCAGAGCTGATGACTTCCGGCAACTATTTCTGCTATATGGCAGCATACAGCTATCCGGAAGCAGATACCGCCGCTTCTCTGCAGGCTCAGTGCGGAAACTACCCGATCGGCGCAAAGATCATCGGGGATGCTTACCTTACAACGGCAGATATCAATGCCCTGACCTGGATGATCGCCTCCAACTCTGAAGTAGGCGAAACAGCACTGAAATTCCTGAACATGACCTTTACAGATGAAAGAATCGTAAACCTTCTGATCTACGGCATCGAAGGAAGAGACTATGTTCTTGACGCGGATGGCTATGCTTCTTATCCGGAAGGCGAAGACGCCGCGACGGTTCCCTATACCGCACAGCTTTCCTGCGGTACGCTCGGCAACTTCTTTATTATGTATCCGACTGTCGGAACAAACAAGGATTCTCTTGCCTGGGAACTGGAACAGAACAAGGAAGCCAAAACTTCTCCGGCCATGGGCTTTACCTTTGACGCTTCGGCTTACAAGACCCAGTATACGGCAGTTAAGAACGTGATCAGCCAGTATCTGAACGGACTTCTCTGCGGAAGTGTTGATCCCGAGACAGAAATTCCGAAATTTGTAAGTGCTCTTAACGATGCAGGATATCAGGATATCCTCGCCGGCAAACAGGAACAGCTGGATGCCTGGGCTGCAGAGCAGTAAAAAATGTGGGCCTGCAGCATGAGAACTTCATGCGGCAGGCCCGGATCTGTTTATAGACGGAAATGTTTCTATTCTGCCGGATCTTCGTGTTCCGGCGGGTCAGAAAAGAGGAAAACATGGGAAAGACTAAGAAAAAGGGGAACTTCAGGAAAAATCTGCCGATTCTTCTGATCGCCCTGCCGGGTATCATTTATCTGATCATCAACAATTATGTTCCGATGCTGGGACTGTTTATTGCTTTTAAGGATTTCAACTTTATGAAAGGGCTCTTTAAAAGCGACTGGTGCGGATTTGACAATTTCAAATTCCTGTTCGCTACAAAAGACGCCTGGATCATGACCCGTAATACGATCCTTTACAATCTGGCTTTTATCGTGATCGGAACGGTATTTGCCATCTTTATCGCCATCATGCTCTGTGAACTCGGCAAACGGCTCCGCGTCAAACTGTTTCAGTCGGCTCTTCTTCTGCCGAACCTTCTCTCCTGGGTCGTGATCGGGTTTGTCGCCTACGCTTTTCTGAATGCGGATACAGGTTTTATCAATAAATCGATCCTCGAAAACATGGGAAAAAGCCCGGTGGCATGGTACAGCACGCCTTCGGCCTGGCCGTTTATCCTGATCATTGTTTTCCTCTGGAAAAACGCAGGATATCAGTCCATCGTTTTTATGTCCAGCATTGCCGGCATCGACAGCTCTCTTTACGAGGCTGCCGCGCTTGACGGAGCCACCAAGATGCAGCAGATCTTCAAGATCACGCTGCCGCTTCTTAAACCGACGATCATTACCCTCACTCTGATGTCCATAGGACGTATGTTCTATTCTGACTTCGGCCTGTTTTACCAGGTGCCCCAGAACTCGGGCGCGCTTTTCACAGTGACACAGACCATCGATACCTATGTATACCGTGGCCTGATGGAACTCAACAACATCGGAATGTCGGCAGCCGCAGGCTTCTATCAGTCAGTGGTGGGCTTTATTCTGGTTCTTATTGCCAATACGATCGTCCGCAGAGTCGATGCGGATAATGCATTATTCTAAGGGAGGCGGCAGATATGACAGAGAGCAAAACCTTTAATCGCACAGCAACGGTCATTCTGACATTGCTGGTCATCATTACCCTGCTTCCCATCCTTCTGATCCTGGTGTCGTCCTTTACGGATGAAACTTCCCTGCTGCAGAACGGCTATTCCTTCCTGCCCAAGGCATGGAGCCTGGATGCATATTATTACATTGTAAAGCAGGGCGTTGTGATCGTAAGAGCCTATGGGATCTCCTTCTTTACAACGATCGTCGGCACCGTGTTCAGCGTTCTTCTCACGACGACGCTCGCCTACCCTATGGCCCGCAAATCTTTCCGTTACAGGAATGTACTTTCTTTCTTTGTATTTTTTACCATGCTGTTTAACGGAGGAATCGTTCCTTCCTACATTATGTGGACCCGGTTCTTCCATATCAAGAATACCATCTGGGCTCTTCTGATCCCGAATTATCTGGTAAGCGCGTTCAACGTCATTCTGGTCAAAAATTATTATGCCAACAACATACCGGACGCTCTGGTGGAGGCTTCCCAGATCGACGGCGCGTCGGAACTTACGATCTTTAAAAAAGTCATGTTCCCCCTCGCCAAACCGGTGGTAGCTACGATCAGCCTGTTTACGGGCCTCTGCTACTGGAACGACTGGACGAACGGCTTATACTATGTGGATAAGGCAAAGTTTTACAGCATCCAGCTGCTGCTTCTTAAGATCATGAATAACATCCAGGCGCTGAAAACAAATTCCAGCGCGGCCATGCTGGGAACCGGCGCGGTAGAACTGCCGGGTACGTCCGTCCGTATGGCGATGGCATTTATCGGAATTCTTCCCATCCTGATCATTTATCCTTTTGTCCAGAAATATCTGGTAGAAGGTGTTGTGATCGGTGCGGTAAAAGGATAAATCAGGGGGAGTGTTTTATGGCAACAGGACAGATCTCTTTTTTTTCGAACATGCTCAGCAGATTTGCAACGGTACAGGTGATCCTGCCAAATGATGTTCCGCCGGAGTGGATACAGGATAATCCGCATTTTAAGAGACCCATGAAAACATTGATCCTGCTGCACGGGTTTTCAGGCTACAGTATGGACTGGGTGTACAACGGCCTTGTTCAGGAGGCGGCGGGCAAGTATAATGTAGGGGTGCTGATGCCGTCGGGGGAGAACAGTTTTTATCTGGACCGGGAGGCGACCGGCTGCAGATACGCCTCATTTATCGGAGAAGAGCTGCCGCAGTACTTTGGGCGGCTGTTCGGTCTGTCAGACAAAAAGGAGGACTGGCTCATCGGAGGATATTCCATGGGCGGCTTCGGGGCGATCCACAGCGCTTTGCAGTTTACGGATCGTTTTTCAGGTATGTTCGCCCTGTCCTCCGCATTGATCGTGCACAATATTGAAAACATGGATCCGGGAGCGCAGGATCTGGTTGCCAATTATGACTATTACAGGATGGTTTTCGGAGATCTGAAAACCGTTTCCTCCAGTACAGGCAACCCGGAAGAACTGGTCCGCCGCAACAAGGCGGCCGGCAGACCATTCCCCAGGATGTTCCTTGCCTGCGGGACGGAGGATTTTCTCATCAACGAGAATCATGCCTTCCGGGATTTCCTGGCGGAGCAGAAAGTGGACTTTGTTTACAGGGAGAGCGCCGGAGAACACAATTTTACATTCTGGAATCAGTACCTGGAACCGGCCCTGGAATATCTTCTGGGATAACAGGATGCATGTAGATGGCTCATGAAAAAAAGCAGCCTGCTCCGGCAGTGTCTTTATGACAGAAAGGTCACAGAAAAAAAAAAAAAAAAAATCTGGCTGGCCTGAAATAGAAGGCAGAGTAAAAAAACTTGGCAGGACGTTTTTTGACAAGGACGATCAGATCCTTTATATGAACTGGACCTGCAGCGGCGTGGAATTTGTATTTCGGGGAACGGTTCTTATGGTGGAATTTACCGCCGGATGTGGAGCAGAAGATGAAGTGGTCTTCGTGCCCTGTTATACTTCCGGCTTCGTGAAAGAAAACCTGGATGATACGAACCTGGTTTCTTCTGTCCAGGAGAAGCGTAAGACCTGGCCCGCTGCCGCCGTTTTTCTGGATGATGAGGAAAAACCTTTCCGTCAGTTTACAGTGGACGAGAATGCCAGAACTGAGCTTCTGTTTTTCAGCGGGAAAGAAGAAACGCACAGGATCCGGCTGGTCAAGCTGACCGAAAACCTGAAATCGTTTCTTGGCATAAAATGCTTCTGGGCAGAGGGGGAATTTGAACCTTTCGCCCGGGAAGGATGCCGTCCAAAATGTATTGAGTTTGTCGGTGACTCCATTACCTGCGGTTTTGGAAATATGACTAATGAAAAGGACCGGCTTTTCTACTCCGAAGATGAGAACGGGTGGCTTTCCCATGCGTCACTGGCCGGCCGCATGCTGGGAATGGATTTTCGCATCATTGCAAGCTCTGGCATATGTGCCGCAAAAAGAAAAGCCCTGCCTCATCCTTATAGTATGGAAGAACTGTACGAATATACGGACAGGCCATATCAGGATATGATGCAGGTCCGGTGTGAGGCAAAAAAGGCTGCCTGCGGCGCAGATCTGGAAAAATGGGACTTTAAAGAGTATCCGTCGGATTTTGTCGTTATAAATCTTGGGACAAATGATACAGCCGCTATCTTTCTCTCAGACAGACCGGAAGAGGAAGAAGCTGCCTTTGCCGCAGATTACCGGCGCTTTATTGAAAAGATCCGGGCACTGAACGGACCGGAGACCGAGATCATCTGTGCTCTTGGCAATCTGAATTATTATACGTATTCTATCATTGAAAAGGCTGTCGCGGAGTACCGGGAAAAAACGAAAGACGAGCATATCGCCTGTTTTAAATACCCGTTCCGCAGTTTTGCGGAACCGGAGGGAGCATGCGGTCATCCGCACTGGGTGTCGCAGGTGAAGATGGCGGAAGCACTGGCAAAATGGATAAGGCAGACTTATACTGGGACAGCGGCCGGGCCGGAAAAGAGGGAAAATGAAGATTAAAGAAATCGTAAGACGGATCGAAGAATATCATCCTTTTGTACAGGATTACAAAGGATGCGACGGATATAAGGCCGGAAATCCGGACGATGAGTGCACCGGCGTTGCCTGTGCTCTGGTTCCTACTTATGAAGTGATTAAAAAGACCATAGACCTTGGGTATAATTTTCTGTATGTCCATGAGCCCAGCTATTATATGTCACCGGATTATCCGGAATGGCGGGGTGATTTTAAAAACTCTGTTTATGAACAGAAACGGGCTTTGATCGACATGAACGGCCTTGTTATCTACCGGGATCACGATCATGCCCACATGCATCAGCCGGACAGTATCTTTGCCGGAGTGACAAAATATTTTGGCTGGGAGTCTTATGCCGTCGAAAATGATACAGGCATCTGGGGCAGCTATCTTTATGAAGTGCCGGAAATGACGGTCAGGGAGATGAATGATTTTCTGATCCGGACGATCCGTCTGAACGGCTGCCGGTTTATAGGAAATCCGGAGGACAAAATTCACCGGATCGCCATTGTGGGACATCTTTTCCCAGGCGGATTCGGAGAGACAAAAGAAGAAAACGGTTATTTTACGGATTATTCAACAGACATCATCCGTGCTATGGAGACCAGAGGACTTCAGGCGATCATTCCCGGCGAAGTGATCGAGTGGAACGTGCTTTCCTATATCAGTGACGCCGCTGCCATGGGAAAGACCGCTGCCTGTTTTAATATCGGACATTTCAGTTTTGAGGAAATGGGAGCCAGATATGCTGCCGACTGGATCAAAGATCTGGCAGGAGATGAGGTGCCGGTAAAATATATTCCGCGGGAGGATCTGTGGAGCTTTCAGTAAGGCATGGTTTCGGTAAGGCATGGTTTC
>CACZPF010000356.1 GCA_902782975.1 uncultured Lachnospiraceae bacterium | reverse complement strand
CCTCTTATCCCTGTTCTACGCCGGAAACCGTCAGCTTATCCAGTCTCGTAACTGCCGGAATGACAGCATTGCTGTACTGCCGGGTTTCCTTTGACATATACATGCATGAAAGGTTTTCCGTCATATTGCCGGATATGGACCCTCCGCTCACCGGAGTGGCAGCACCTGTCCCGTCATGATAATAGGCAAGACGGATCTCTCCGAAAATATCGCCTGTCATACCATCTACCTGGAAATCGGAAAATTCTACCACTTCCAGGAAACGGCCGGTCCGAAGCTCTGCAACCTTCCTGGTTCCTCCGCTTACCTTCCAGTTGGAAACATTAAAACTGTCCGTAAGTCCAAGATACTGGGAGAACATCCGGCCGCCGACAAATTTCATGGGGACAGATTCTTTTAGAAGCACGGCATCCCGAATCGGAGCGCCTTCCACATCGCAGGTGAAGCAGGCCGGAGATCCCGGAAGGATCCTGACCGATTCGATCGTAAGAGAGTCTCCTTCTATATTCTCCGCGATCTTCTCACCGATCTTAAAACTGCTGATTCCTCGCACCAGGAGAGCCGCATTCAGGTTATCCAGGAAGTAGCTGTAAATGGATAAAGCTGCGTCTGTCGAAAAGAGCACCGGAATATCGCTGATGACCGGCGTCGGCTTTGTGACCAGACGGTCTTTGCCGAATTTCAGAAGTTCTTCAATATCCTCTTTTACCTTGCCCGTATCACAGCTTCCCATCTCATACAGCCGGTAGAGTTCGATCTCATGTTCGCCATTTCTGGCGTTCACGACAACATCCAGCATGGAGGAAGGATAATGCTCCGTTACGTCGATTCCTTCCGAATTGATCAGCCGTCTTTCTGTCTGGTTTACAAAGATCTCGTAGCTGTTCAGATATTCTGTTTCTGTCTCGCTGATGCTGTTCATAGTCCGGATGAAATCCGCCGCCTCTTCTTTCAACGATCTTAAGGTGATGCTGACAGGCTCGGTACGGACGGGAGGATTTAAGGTATAAGGCTTATTTTTCACAAGAGATGCCTGATATACAAGGTTTTCAATAATCTTTTCAAGCCCTTCCCTTGTCTCTGTAGGAGAAACCTCTGCAGAGGCAGTCCCCAGGAAATTCCCGTCCGGACTTTTTTTGTACACCTTCAGGGTGATATGTTCTACATCCTTTGCCCGGTTCTGGTCCAGTTTATGACGGATAAAATAAAACTCCCATCCTTCTGTTTTTGTGTCGATGATCTCCCAGGCGTCCGCGCCTGAAGCTTTTAATAATTCAATGAAAAGATCCATCATCCAAGCCTCCCCTTCGTCTTAAGATACGGGCCGCCGTCCGAAACCTTGACCCACTCTTTGTGTCCTTTGCCGCAGCCGCCGCTGCCGAATACCATCCGGTCTGTGCTCACCATGGAAATATTGCCAAGAAGGTCCGGTACATACCCGGTCATGATCACGGGGGATACAACCTTTCCTGTCAGCTTTCCGTCCTTGATCTCTTTCCCCATCTGAAGGATACACTGAATTCCCCAGTGTTTGGGATCTTCCATGCCGCTCTCCATCCCTTCGAGCAGGTACCCATATTTGACTGAACGGATCATATCCTCCAGCGTATCTGTCCCCGAATCAAAAATCGTATTGGTCATACGGGTGTAGACTTTATGTTCAAAGTTTTCCCTTTTCCCGTTTCCGGTGGGCTTTGTGCCGAGGCGAAGCGCACTTAAGGCATCACATATGCCTGCCTTCAGAATCCCGTGATCAATTTCCGTCACGTCACCGGCCAGGGTTCCCTCATCATCAAAGGCGTAGCTGGTGACATTCTCGGCACAGAGGGCACCTTCGTGCATGGTCACCAGGTCAGATCCCACTCTTTGATCTATATAGTCCGCGCCGAGAGCTCTTCCCTTCACAAACATATCCATCTCCACACCATGTCCGAAAGCCTCATGAGCAATAAGACCGGTGACCTCAGGCGATGTAATGATTTCATATTCGCCGGGAGCAATACGCTCCGCGTTCAGCATCAGGTCTGCGTCTTTTACAGCATCCTCAACCTTATCGGAAAGGCCCGCAAATAATTCCGGGCCTCCCAGACCAGAAAGGCTCTTATAGCCGAATTTGTTCTGTCCGTCCTTAGCGACGATTGCTGCCACATTCCCTTCGCTGTAGACATAGCTCTGCCGTAAAAAGCGGTTTTTGGTCAAAAACAGTTTGCAGATATGCGTGGACTGGGCATTGGCCATGCAGTCCAGCATATTGTCAGAGAGTGTCATCCCCTTGTCAGAAATTGCGGTAAGCCGTTCCACGATTTCCGGGAGGCTGCAATCTTCCGGCAGTTCTTCCGTCTCTTTTTCGACAAGGAGTTCCAGCGGCTCGTCAGAAAGTTTTTCTGTCTCATAGACAGCAGAAGCACTTTGTTTTAAGACGGAAAGCTGTTCCTCCAGTATCTTTCTGATTCTTTCAGCTGCTTCGCCCGGATTTTCCGGATCGAACCGGTCCATGGCATATTCGCTGTAAAGACCATCCTTATAAACGCGGACGACTGTTCCTCGCTCGGTGGTCATCGTTTTATTACCGACTGACCTGGAATGCTGGGAGATCCGCACAGCAAGACCCTTTGAGTCAGTGGATAATATACTAACATAATCGAATGTTTCACTCAGAATCTCCACCAGTGTCTTAAGACCTGGTACAAGACCATTGAGGTAAGATGAAAAAGGTGCTTTCATAAAATTGATCCTTCCTTTGAAAACATAATAATGGTTCAGTCAATTGTGAAACCTGCTGCAATGTTTGAAATTCGCAATCTTCCTGACAGTGAAAGCGGCAATTCCCTGACAATGAAAGTCTTTAAGCCTATAAGCCTTTAAGCCTTCAAGCCTTCAAGCCTTCAAGCCTTCAAGCCTTCAAGCCTTCAAGCCTTATTATATGCCAAGCTTCTTTGACTGGCAATATCAGATAAGGAAGAATTATACTTGTCCATCCAATCTGGCAGCTATATAGAACCAGCCGAAAACAAGAAAAATACGTAAAAACATAAGAAAAACACCGGCATCAAATCTCTCAGACCAGTATTTGATTCGTTCTGGAAATATACCATAATATGATATGTTCCGCCAGTTTACCGCAGATTGCCGTTTTCTCACTGTCTACGGTAAACTTTCCCTCTTTCCGGGCTGTTGTTGAGGCCATTTTGTTCCGCCAGTTTACCGCAAATTGCCGTTTTCTCACTGTTTACAGTAAACTTTCCTTCTTTCCGGGCTGTTGATGAGGTCATTTTGTTCCGGGAGTTTACCGCAGATTGCCGTTTTCTCACTGTCTACGGT
>CACZPF010000355.1 GCA_902782975.1 uncultured Lachnospiraceae bacterium | reverse complement strand
GCAGCTTCTTCTTTTGTTTCTTCTGCAGCTTCTTCCGTATTTTCTGCTGCGTCCTCTGTCTCTTCAGCTGTCTCTGTTTCGCCCTCGGCGGCGTCGGCTGTTTCCGCCTCACGGGTTACAGTGATGTAGCTGAAAGATGACTGATTTGCTTCTTCATCCGTTATATTGATCTCAGCCTCTTCACGGATCTTATCATAGATCTGCTGGGTGATCGTCTGCAGTTCAAGATAGGTCTGGACCTGGTCCTCTGTGACACCGATCTCGGAAATGACCTCTTCGGAATTATCTTTCATGAACGTTGCCGCTGCTTCAGCTGCTGCAGATTTGTTTTCCTCTGTCAGCTCTACACCGTAGTCTGCCGCCTTCTCTTTCATGACATACATAAGTTCCACGTTTTCCAGCATACCGGAAACCAGCTGCTGTCCACGTGTCTCGCCTGTCTCCTCATCTGCGGCTGCATCCCACTGCGGGCTGTACGGTGTGCCGAACCACTGGGAATACATAGCATACTGAGCCTCATACTGTGCCTGCTGAATACGGGTCGCAAGACTCACGATTCCCATCGGGACCTCAGTGCCATTCACAGTTGCAACTTTTTTTGTTCCGTCAAGTACTGCTTCTTCTTTCTTGGAACCGCATCCGGAGAGCATGCTGACTGCCATTGCTCCCGCCAGAACCCATACGGCTGTTTTCTTCATTGTTCCCTTCATGACTTCCTCCAAAAATTTCCTAGAATTCCTGCGCAATTGCGCCTCGACTATATAGTATAACCTCTTTTCCCGATTTGAGCAAGAAAATTCCTTGAAATACACATATTTTTCATAGATATTTTTCAGTACGCTTCCCGTTCCGTGACATCTTCTTTTAAAGAAACGACTTTATAACGATGCATCGCTCCCGGGCTGGTCTTCGCACATAGCCAGAAGATCCTGGCAGAACATGGTCAGGGAGGGAAGTACATCCTGTGTCAGAAGCAGAGTAAAATAAGGCTGTTTCTCCGGTTTAAACTGACAGCGCCGGCGGTATTTCTCGATCAGCTGCGGGATCTTAAGAGGATCGATCTTTGCCCTTTCGTACATGATGATTTTTGCCTCGATATCCTTCTGCCTTATTTCCTGCACATAAGCCTCATGCGCAAGGGATTTGAGTCTGGCTACCGCAAGAAGATTGAGCACCGATTTAGGCGGTTCTCCAAACCGGTCCAGCAGTTCCTCCAGCATATCGTCGTAATCATCCTCCGTGGAGATGCCAGCCACCCTCTTATAAATATCCAGCTTCTGGAATTCATTCCGGATATAGTTGTCCGGAATAAAGGCATCCACAGCTACATCGATGATCGTTTCGTAATCTTCCCGCTGCTCAACGCCCCTGGCTTCCTGAACAGCTTCGGAAAGCATCTTGCAGTACAGATCATATCCTACCGCATTCATGTGCCCATGCTGCTGGGCGCCGAGAAGATTGCCTGCCCCGCGGATCTCCATATCCCGCATGGCGATCTTGAACCCGCTTCCCAGATCTGTATATTCGCGGATAGCGCTCAGCCGTTTCTCCGCGGTTTCTTTCAGCATCTTATCCCGCTTATACATTAAAAATGCATACGCCGTGCGGTTTGACCGGCCGATACGGCCGCGCAGCTGATACAGCTGGGAAAGACCGTACCGGTCAGAATCATGAATGATCATGGTATTTACATTTGAAATATCAAGCCCGGTCTCAATGATCGTGGTAGAAACAAGTACGTCGATCTCCCCGTTAATAAACTGGTACATCACCCGTTCCAGTTCCCGTTCGCTCATCTGACCGTGGGCGTAATCCACTCTGGCATCCGGCACCAGGGATGCCACCCGTCCGGCGACATCCGCAATATCCGTTACCCGATTGTATACATAAAAGACCTGGCCGTTCCGGCGCATCTCGCGGCTGATGGCCTCCCTCACCGTCTCCTCGTCATATTCCATCACATAGGTCTGGATCGGCATCCTGTCCATGGGTGGTTCTTCCAGGATGCTCATATCCCGGATCCCGATCAGACTCATGTGCAGCGTCCGCGGAATTGGGGTTGCCGTCAGCGTCAGAACATCCACATCCTTCTTCATCTGCTTGATCTTTTCTTTGTGGGCAACGCCGAACCGCTGCTCCTCATCAATGATCAGAAGACCCGGATTCCGGAACTCCACATCCTTCGACAGAACGCGGTGCGTCCCGATCAGAACATCGACCTGGCCTTTTTTCAGATCCTCCAGCGTCTTTTTCTGCTGAGCAGGCGTCCTGAATCTGGACAAAAGGTCCACCCGCACCGGGAAATCCTTCATACGCTGGGCAAAGGTATTATAATGCTGCTGAGCCAGGATCGTGGTAGGTACAAGGTAAACCACCTGCCGGCTTTCCTGGACTGCTTTAAAGGCCGCCCGAAGAGCAATCTCCGTCTTTCCGTATCCTACATCTCCGCAGACCAGGCGGTCCATGATCTTTGTGCTTTCCATATCCCGCTTGGTATCTTCGATGGCCTGCAGCTGATCCTCTGTTTCCTCGTATGGGAACATTTCTTCAAATTCCTTCTGCCATACCGTATCCGGCCCGCAGACATACCCTTCCTTCTGCTGACGCACCGCATACAGATCCACCAGTTCCCTGGCAATGTCCCTGACTGCTCCCCGGACCCTGCTCCTCGTACGGTTCCATTCCTGAGTCCCCAGACGGTTCAGCCTGGGTTTCTTATCCGTGTCCGCCCCCGCATATTTCTGGAGAATGTCCAGCTGCGTAGCCAGGATATATAGAAAACTTCCGTTCTGATATTCGATCTTGATATAGTCCTTGGCGACCTTATCTACCGTAAGCTTTTCGATGCCCCGGTAGATACCGAGCCCGCACCGCTCGTGCACAACATAGTCCCCGACGGACAGTTCCGAAAAGTCCTGGATCCTTGAACCGGCCGGGACCTTTTTCCGTTTCTTTCTGCGAACCTGTTCACGGCCAAAAATATCCGTTTCGCTGATGACTGCAAATTTCAGGAGCGGGTATTCAAACCCTCTTTCCACATGTCCGTATACGACCATGATCTCACCGGGAAGAATCTCCCGGTCATAGTTCTCACCATAGAACGCGGTAAGGCCTTCATCCCGAAGATCAGACGCCAGTCTTTGCGCCCTGGTCCGGGATCCAGACAGAAGAGCGACCCTGTATCCCTGGCTCTTATACGACCGCAGATCCTTAACAAGCAGGGGAAAGCTGTTGTTGTAAGGACTTACGGACCGCACCGTCATCTGAAATCTGTCATTGATCTTCCAGCTTTTCCTCTGTGTTTCCAGCGCAGAAACAGACAGACAGTTATAATGATTCAGCCCTCTTTGAAGTGTCTCAAAATCACAAAGCCAGGTTTCCGGAGGCACCATATCTCCCCGCTCTGCCCGGTGGGCACGGCTCTGCCTGTACTCGTCCTGAATGTCCCGGGCTTTTTCCGCCAGACGGTTTGGTTCATCCAGGATCACAAGGGTATTATCTCTTGAGAAGTAGTCAGGAAATGATGCCATTCCTTCCTCTTCCGGCATCTCCACAGCAGGATAGATCAGCAGTTCCTCCAGATTTTCAAGAGAGCGCTGATTTTCCGCGTTGAAGAACCGGATCGAATCCACTTCATCGCCCCAAAGCTCGATCCGGACAGGATTATCTTCTGTCAGAGGATAGATATCCACCAGGCCGCCCCGCACCGAAAACTCCCCGGGCATGGAAACCTGTGCTGTCAGTTCATATCCGAGAGACACAAGGCTTTTCCGAAAAGCATCCAGGTCCAGATCCGATCCGCTCTTCACCTTTAAGAGAGACGCTCTGATCATGGAAAGTGGTTTCAAAAAGTCCATACAGCCGTCAATGGTGGTAACTACGGTTATATGTTCTTCATTAATGAGCGCTTTAATTACCTGCATTCTCTGCCTGGTGAGCAGGTTTCCGTGAATATCCGCCTGAAAAAACAAAAAGTCCCTTGCCGGATAATAAAAGATCGTTTTATCATAGAAACGGTAATCCTCATAAATTTCCTTGGCGCGCTGCTCATCCTCCGCAAGGATCAGATGAGAAGCAAAAGCCCCGGAAAGCCCATACATCAGATGGACCTTCTGGGACTCTGTACATCCGGAAATCTCGAGAACTCCGCGGTTTTTCTCAAGGGCTTTTATGATCTGTTCATACTCGGCCATGTCTCCGAGCGGTGCAGTAAATGCTCTCATTCTCATTGCTCTCTCTTTTTGTTAAATGTATTCATGGCAGCGTCGGGGCCTTCCGTGACAGCCATGGCAACAGCAGATGCCGCATTGCGGACAGCTTCATCTACTTTTGCCCGGTCCTCCTGTGCGAACCGGCTGAGAACATAATCGGCCAGATCACGTCCTTCTGGTTTGGCGCCTACTCCGACCCGGATCCGGAGAAACTGCTCCGTTCCGAGCCTTTTTATGATATCCTTCATTCCGTTATGGCCTCCAGCACTTCCCTGTTTGCGGATACGGAGCTGACCTGGCTGCAGATCGATATCATCATGAATGATGATCAGGTTTGTTGTCTTCTCGATCTTAAAATAGGCCGCCATTTCCTGCACAGGACCGCCGGACAGATTCATAAAAGAGAGGGGCTTCATCAGAATAACCTTCTGACCTTCGATCGTCCCCTTCCCGTACATGGCATTGAATTTGACACCACTCTGGGGAATATTATATTTCTGTACCAGGGCATCGATCACATCAAACCCCACATTATGCCGTGTTCCTTCATACTGCCGGCCCGGATTTCCGAGGCCGGCGATCAGGAACAGATTTTCTTCCGGTGAAAATAATCTTCTTAACATACCTGTTTAATTAAAATAAACCATTTCTTCCTGCAGTGGTTCACAGGGTTCTACTTTATCGGCATAGAGGACGATTCCGGGACTTCCTCCGTATTCCCGCCGTTTTTCGACCCTGGCTTTGGCTGTCACTTCGACCCACTGGCCATTCTTTACCCTGGAGGAACCCTTCTCCTGACACACAAATCCAAGAAATGTGGTATCCTCCGCACAGCAGGTCATGGCCGTACGTCCCGGGACAAAATAGTTTTTTAGGACACCGCGCGGTTTCATGACACGCCCCTTAAACTTAACTGTCTTGTCGTTATATTTTTCCGGATGATCCATGGCATCCACAAACCAGATACCATAATCCTCCGGCGGGATTTCAACGACCGGTGCATTAATGTCAAATGGCATCTCGTCCTGGAAAATGTCTTCGATCTCCCCGGACTCATTTTCAAAGATCACTTCGGCGCCCTGATTGGCTACTTTAATCGCCCTGCGGTAGGAGGCCAGCGGGTCTTCCGGCCTGCATCGATTAAAGATGACCATATCCGACTTGCGGACCATATCCATGATCTGCGATTTCATATTATTGAGATAAACAGAATAGGTCATGGCATTCACACAGGTGATCTGCTGCTCAACGCCCCAGCCCTTTGGAAGTGTCATATCATAAAGCTTGCTGACCAGCCACATACCGTTATATTCGATCACGACACGCTCTGGCATATGCAGAATATCCAGCGTAGCCAGACGGTCCTGCGTAAAGTCTTCTTCCTTCTCGATCACTTCCACAACGGTGTTGTAATGCTTCGCAAGGTTTTCGACATCATATTCTTCTTCGCCCTCTTCACAGAGGATCAGAAGGGTTTTCCCATCGATGCGGAAATAATCCTGTTCCAGTGTAAAACGAAGGAACTGGGTCTTCCCGCTTTCCAGAAAACCAGTGATCAGGTAGATCGGTGTTGTAATATCATTCATTGACTTCTCTTTTCCGGCACAGGCTGCTGTGCCATCAGAACAGATTGGATGTTTATTTTACCTGAAACAGCTCCGCCAGATTTGCCTCGTTCAGTTTGGATCCGATCACACAGAAGCGTCCGGTAAATTCCGGATCGCCTTGTCTGAGATCTGTTTCTTCCGGAACCATATCAAAGTACGTCCAGGTTCCATCCTCAGCCGGCAGCATTCCCTTTGCTCTCAGGACAATACCATACAGATTTTCATCGGAAAGCGCACCGAGGATCTTCTCGATCTCTTCTCTCGAATATTTGCGGACAGTCTCTCTGCCCCAGCTGGTAAAAATCTCATCGGCATGATGGTGATGATGTCCGTGATGGTCATGATC
>CACZPF010000354.1 GCA_902782975.1 uncultured Lachnospiraceae bacterium | reverse complement strand
TTGATGCATGGCATCTGCACCGGGTCCATCGGACTGGGACTGCATTTCATCCACCGGAAGAAGAAACTGTTCCTGCCGGGATCCTTTGCCATTCTTGTCATGGCCATGATCTATCATTCCATTTATAATACCCTGGTACAGTCGGAATACCGGTACTTCGGATTCCTGCTGCCTCTTATCACCTTTATCAGCATTTTTATCTTTGGCTTAAGCGCTTATGTGAAAATGCAGAAGAAAAGGAAGGAAAAGGCCGCCTGAAGGGCTGATTGCGGAAAAAACGTTCAAAAACAGTTGATCTAGGAACGGAATATAACGTAAAACACCGTAAAAGCAGGCTTGAATTTCTTTAAAATGTTCACAAAAAACCTGTTGACAAATTAAAAATGAACATCTATAATCCGTTTAGAACAACACCGTATGCTGAAGCATACGGTGTTGGTTTTTTCTTTCAGGCATTCCGCCGTCTCCTGGGCCAGCTCTTTTTGCCAGGCTGTGATTCCCGAAAGAAGAACAGGAAAAAAGAAAGAAAACAGAGAGGAAAAAGAATATGGCATTTACCAGGAAACAGTTTGACATTCTGGAGACACTGATCGAAAAGGGAGAAGCCCTGTCCCAAAGGGAGCTGGAAAAGATCACCGGCCATTCCCTGGGGGTGGTGAACCGCATCGTCCGGGAACTCACGGAAGCAGGCTTCATATCCGAAGGGCGGGTCACCAACGAAGGGATCAACGCCATGGAACCCTACCGCGCCAGGCGGGCCGTTTTTATCGCAGCGGGTTTCGGGACCCGGCTGGTTCCGATCACCTTCAATACGCCGAAGCCCCTGGTCCGGGTGCACGGCGTCAGGATCATCGACCATCTGATCGACGCCTGCCTGGAAGCCGGCATCAACGAGATCATTATCGTGCGGGGATATCTGGGAGAGCTTTTCGACCAGCTTCTGTATAAATACCCCATGATCAAGTTCCTGGAGAATCCGCTCTACAACGAAGCCAATAACATCAGCTCGGCCCTGGTGGCCCGCTATATGCTTTCCAATGCCTACGTTTTTGAAGCGGACCTTCTGATCTCCAATCCGGCGATCATAAAGAAATATCACTTTACCTCCGACTTCCTGGCCATAAAGAAGGACCGGTCCGACGACTGGTGCTTCCGGGTAAAGGACGGTATCATCCAGGAGGAAAAGGTGGGCGGCGAAGGCCCGGACATCTGGCAGATGGTCGGCATTTCCTACTGGAATGAAGCCGACGGACACAAACTTTCCCAGGATATCCAGGAGATCTACCAGTCCCCGGGCGGAAAGGAACGCTACTGGGAACAGGTCCCGCTGGTGTACGCGAAAGAGCATTACCAGGTGGAGGTCCGGGAGTGTTTTGACGAGGACATCGTGGAGATCGATACCTTCAGCGAACTGAAGGCCATCGACAAGACCTACGACGTATAAGCGCCGGTAAGGTCTGTGGTGTATAGCTAAATATTTAAAGAAAAACCTGTATTGCCAAAGCCAGCCGGATTCGGCGGGCAGCAAACAGGAAGCAATAAACAATTAACAGGTTTTCCTGATGAAAGGAGTACGTATTATGGAATCAGGACAGCTTAAACGGAGATTAAATCCCATGCATGTATGGGCTCTGGCCTTCGGCTGTGTCATAGGATGGGGATCCTTTATCAACCCCGGCAAGAAGTTCCTGCCGAATTCCGGTGTGGCCGGAACGGCTATCGCCATGGCGCTGGGCGCCCTGGTCATGATCATCATCGCCTTCAGCTATGCCTATATGGTGCCCAAGTACCCGAAGGCGGGCGGTGAATTTACCTTTACCAAAAACTGCTTCGGCAAGAACATGGCCTTTGTCTGCGGCTGGTTCCTGGTGGTGGCGTATCTGACGAACGTCCCCATGAACTCCACAGCCATCGGCCTCATCGTCGACGGTCTGGACGGAAAGGCCGATATTCTCAAGTTCGGCTTCCATTATACCATTGCCGGCTTTGATATTTACATGGGCGAGATGCTTCTGGCATCGGCGATCCTCCTGCTGTTCGGCTATCTGAACATCATCGGCGTCAAGAAAGCGGCTTCCGTACAGATGGTGCTGAGCTCCCTGCTGGTGATCTGTGTCTTCACACTGGCGATCTCGGCGGTCTTTTCTGCGAAGGCCAAGGGCATCAACATGGAACCCATCTGGGGCTTTGATAAAGCGAAAGCCATCCAGGCTCAGGCGGGCATGAGCGAGATCAATGCTTACGCCCATACCGGGACCAAGGGCATCCTTTCCGCCGTTCTCGCGACTTTTGCCATCGCTCCCTGGGCTTACGTGGGCTTTGACGCGATCCCCCAGGC
>CACZPF010000353.1 GCA_902782975.1 uncultured Lachnospiraceae bacterium | reverse complement strand
CTGGCAGTGCAGCAAGCCCTGTCATAATAAGACCTACGACAATGAAGAGACCGTGCGCAGGATGGTGCTTGCCCAGGGTTTTATCATCGAGGACGACGGTACTCTGACGGTTCCTGAAGGCGGAACCCTTAAAATGACGGTTCCCGCAGAGCTTGTTCCGCGCTGCCCGGTCTGCGGTGAGCCGATGAGCATGAACTTAAGAGCGGATGATACGTTTGTGGAGGACGAAGGCTGGAAGAAAGCATCGGCAGCCTATTCAGATTTTCTAAAAAAGCATGAGGATCTGCATGTGCTGTATCTGGAGATCGGCGTGGGGATGAACACCCCGGTGATCATCAAATACCCGTTCTGGCAGATGACCAACGACAACCCGAAGGCAGTCTACGCCTGCCTCAATTTCAGCGAGGCTTACTGCCCGGCGCAGATCGAAGACCGGTCCATCTGCATCGATGGCGACAGCGCGGAAGCGATAGAGCGGCTCTAATTGTTAAAAGCACTGTTGTCAGACTGTTCAAAAAGCCTTGAATATGCTAAAATAGCTCCGCTAAAAAAGAAGGCAGTTTTATACTGAAGAAAGAATCAGGCTTTCACCGGATGGATGCCCGGTGATCGGAATCATCCGGAGCCTGCTTTTGGCGGCTTAATGGTAATTTAAAAAAAAGGAAATGACAGCGGTGAAGAAAGCAGTGCCTCTCTTATTGATCATATTATTACTGACGGCTAATGTAATCTATTGGGGCTCCCGGAAGGAAGGCTTTCATGTAGACGAGATGCTTTCTTATGAGCAGGTCGGAAATACGGATTATCCCAAGCCGACTTATGACAGGCCCGGTGAGCCCAGTATAAATGCATGGCACAGCCGGGAATACTATGAAGACTACCTGGTGATAGATTCCGATGAGGCTTTTGATCTTTCCGCGTTTTATCACAGCGCAAGGAGGAACGGCGTACATCCGCCGCTCTATCTGACGCTGCTCGGCATGTTTATTTCTGCCGTTTCACCGGGGCATTTCACCAAGTGGAGCGGCATTTCGCTGAATATTCTTTTCTTTATTCTTACTCTGCTGGTTGTTTACGATCTCGCAAAAAGACTGCTAAAGAAGGAAAAACTGGCGCTGCTGGCTGTGTTCCTGACCGGTATCTCGGTCGGAATCGTCAGCATTGCGATTTTTATCCGGCCTTATTCGATGTACATTTTTTTTGCGGCGGCTTTTGCGGACATCCACGTTCTCATGCTTGAGAAAAACCTGCAGCTGCGTATTCCGGGAAAGAAACGGGTTTTCCTGGGGCTCGGTACAGCTCTTTTATTCATACTCGGAGCATTAACACAGTATTATTTCCTGGTTTTTGCGTTCTTTATGTGCCTGGGATTCTGGCTGATCCTCGCATTTAACCGGGAAAGACGGCAGCTGATCGAATATACCCTTACGATCGCCGGCAGTTTTGCTGTATATTATGCTCTCTGGCCAAAGGTCCTTCGCGACATTTTTACAGGTGAGCGGGGGGCGGAAGCAGTCTCTAATTTTACCGGGGCAGAGGGAGGGTTTTTTACAGATGCTGTTCATTACTTCCGGGAGATTGATCTGCAGACGACCGGCGGCTTCTTCTTTTTGCTGGCCGTCTTACTTGTCATCGCGATCGTTTTCAGAAAAATAAAAGAGCGCTCCGCAAGGCTCCGTTCTCCGGAAGGGGAAGAAAACAACATCAGCTGCTCCGGTACGGCGGACGAAACGGCGCCTGAGGAAAAACGGAAAAAAACAGTCTCGCTCGAATGGACAGAAGTCCTTCTGCTTCTGTTCCCGGTGGTCTGTTATGTTCTTCTTATAGCAAAAGTCGCGCCAAGGTTTTCCGGAAGCACGTATAAGACCGCCAGATACATTGTCTGTATCTTTCCCTGTACGATCCTTATTTCCATGTTTTTTCTTGAAAAGATTTTTCTTAAGGTGTATTCCGAACGAATCTGGAAACGGATCATCTGGCCCGTAATGGTATTGTTCATTATAGCCGGATATCTCAGGAGCGGTGTCGAATACTTATATCCGGGAGCATCAGAGCAGCTGGAACAGCTGAGTATGTATTCAGATGACAGGGCGCTGGTGATAACGGAAAGAAAGTACCAAAGCAGTAATCTTAACGTATATCTTACCAGGCAGGAGGCAGTTTATCAGACGAACTATTCAGGCCTTTCAGACATATCATCTGCGTTCAGTGATGAAGATGATAATGAAATTGTGGTTTACATATTTAAGGGGGGCAAAAGCGCGGAGGAAGTGCTGGAGATTTTAAGCCAGGAGCTGAATGCCGCCGGCTTGGACTATTTATTCATAACCGCCGGTTACGACAGGGCAGATGTGTATGTGATGAAATTAAGATGAGGCAGAAAATGAGAAAGATTTCAATTATCGTACCGGCATATAACGAAGAGGAATCCGTTCTCCCGCTGTATGAAGATATCGCCGCACAGGCGGATGGCCTTGAGGATACCGAGTGGGAGATCTGGTTCGTCAATGACGGCAGTACAGACAAAACCGAGGACGCAGTGATCGGTCTTATCAAAGGCGACAGCCGTGTACACCTGATATCGTTCCGGAAGAATTTCGGAAAATCCGCCGCGCTGCAGGCGGGATTTCGTCATGCGGATGGCGATCTGATCTTCACAATGGACGCAGACCTGCAGGATGATCCGGCGGAGTTTCAGCACTTCATTGAAAAGATAGATGAAGGCTATGACCTTGTGGTTGGCTGGAAGATCAACCGGCTGGATCCGGCGGAAAAGAGGCTGCCGTCCAAGCTTTTCAATGTGGTTACTTCAGGCGCGTCCGGCGTTAAACTTCATGACTTTGACTGCGGATTCAAATGTTTCCGGCGTGAGGTCGTCGAATCCATGGATCTTTATGGCGAGCTTCATCGGTATATTCCGGTCCTTGCCCACAGAAATGGTTTCAGGATCACTGAAATTCCGGTCAACCACAGGAGACGTGAGCACGGCAAGTCCAAGTATGGCATTGAGCGATACATGCGCGGCTTCCTGGACTCGCTTACGACCACGTTTTTGCTGAAATATTCAGACCG
>CACZPF010000352.1 GCA_902782975.1 uncultured Lachnospiraceae bacterium | reverse complement strand
CTCCGTCCCAGTGCAGTTCTACAAGATCCTGCGGAAGATACCGGCCGAAAATATCTGACAGAATATAGCGGACGGCATAATCTCCCGGTGGAAGCGGCAGCTCTTCCAGGTGCAGCGACTGAGACATGGTCAGGTAATCGCTGGTCTCGTAAAAATGCCCGGCACTTTGACAGTTGAATAATCCCGGACCCCATTCGAACCCGCCAACTGGCGGTATTTTTTTGTCAAATTTCTCTGTTTTAAAGATAGGCCTATTGTTTAGTTATACGCAAAGACAGCGGCATATCCATTCTGCCGGCGGCGAATTTGATCTGCCTGCATGCAAAACCCATGCCCTTTCTCGTGATATCCTTCCGAAAAAACAGATATGCCCGTGGGACATACCTGCAGCAGATCAGAAAATAAAAATTATTACATCAGTTCCCGGATTTCATCGGCAAGAGGGCGCCGGGTCTTTTTCCGGGTCATCTCAAAAATATGCAGAGGGGTTATATCGATGGCCTTACATTTCAGAGAATCGTTTTTCAGATATTCCTTTAATATATGAAATAACTGTTCCCTGTTTTCTTCGATTTCCGTGTTGATAAAATCCACCAGAATGATACCGGAAAGATTCCGGAGGCGGATCTGCCGCACGATTTCGGCAGCAGCCTCCAGATTGATCTTCTGGTAGGTTTCCTCCCGCCCTTTTCTGCCTTCAAATTTACCGCTGTTCACATCGATACTGACAAAAGCTTCGGTTGATTCTATCACGAGAAAGCCTCCGCTTTTCAGCCAGACTTTTTTGTTCAGTATTTCAGAAACCGTGGTTTCCAGGCTGCAGAGTTTGTATAGGGGAAGAAGGTCATCTTTATAAAAAGAAAGTTTTACCGGATCACCGGTTCTCTCTGCATAAGAGGAAAGACTGCTGTAACATTCCGGCAGATCCGTCAGAATATCCTGCAGTTCTTCCGCCGGAATACTACGCATCATTTCCATATAAAAAGGTTCGGCCTGATAGATGAGGCTGAAGCAGGTCCTGCTTTTTGCATCGCGGATCATCCGCTCATAAACAGCCTTCAGACGGTCAAGCTCATCCTCCAGATCGGATATCCCTGCCCTGACTGCGTTTGTCCGGATGATAAGGCCAAAAGGAAGATCTCCTTTTTGTGCCAGCCACTCTTTAAGACGTGCCGTATCTGACGCGTGGATCTTCTGAGAGACTCCTTTGATCCGGCTGCCGGTCGTAAGAACAAGGTACCTGCCGGGAATACTGATATTGCAGGTGACAGACGGGAGCTTTGTCCTGACCGCCTCTTTATTCACCTGGACAAGAATCTCATCGCCCGGACGCAGAGCAGTCTGGTTTCCACGGGGCGAGCAGAAAACAGCGTTTCCGGTTTCGTTAAGCTGGAGATAACACCGGACACCCGGAAGGATCTGGACAAATGCAGCTCCAATATGGACGGCCACATTTTCTACCTTTGCCACGTAAACATTTCCGATCACATCCGGCTTCTCGGGGCCTTTCAGCCGCATCTCCACAGTCCGGCCTTCATCCTGGATGACAGCCGTTTCCACGGTATTTGTGCCAACAGGCATTCTGGTAATAATAAGGCGCATCCTGGTATCCTCTAAAAAATGCCATCCGGCTGTCCGAGAGACTCGAGCGAAGCAAAAACCGGAGACTCGTCGGTTCCTTTATTGGCGTAAATTTCGAGTCTTTTAATAAAGAAGGTAAATGGCAGCGGCTCAGATCCGAGAAAGCGGAAAAATGAAGCACAGACAGCCTCCGGCCGGGTAAAATTGGAACTCGCAGAAGCCAGTTTCATAAACAGGCTTCCTTCTCTTTCTTCAAAGGAGTAGATGAACGGCCGGATATCTACCTGTTTTTCCCCCTTTTTGGTTTCTTTGATGATGAGGATCTCCTCCTGTGATAAAAACGGGCCGATTTTTTCCTGCCAGCCTGCGGGCGGTTCTTTTCCCTCCCGGAACGAGACAAGATAATCTGCTGCAGCCACAAGGGACATGGCCGTGCCGGCCTTTCCGTCTTCTACCTGGAAGACAGACAGGATACGCACGCCGTCGGTCATGACACGGTTCAGCCGGTCCATGATCTCATGGGCTGGCAGAGAATCCTTCAGTTCCATATCAAAGTATTCCCCGATACTCTCTATCCCTACGCCGAGGGGAGAAGCAAAGGACATGATCATATGAGGACTGAAGCCGCCGCTGAACGCTGCGGGAAGGTCTGCCCGGCGGACAGCCTTCTGAAAATAGCGCATGGTATCCAGATGACCCACAAAGCGGATCGGACCTTCTTTAGTAAATTTTACTCGTATCTTCATTCGAAGCACACTCCTGTTTCGTATCTTCTGGCACCGCAGCCCTGGCAGGCTGCCCGGCAGTTGGGTGTCACCTGGCAGGACAGGGCTCTCTCCCATTCACGCCACAGAAACTCCCGCCGGACACCGGCATCGATAAAATCCCAGGGTAGGATCTCATCTTTCCTGCGTTCTCGTATTGTATAAAAATCCAGGTCAATATCATTTTCAGCCATGGCCTCCTTCCAGAGTGGAAAGCGGAAATTTTCCGTCCAGGCATCATACAGAGCGCCTTTTTTGTAGGCTGAAAGAATGACCTTGCCGCACCGGCGGTCGCCCCTTGCCAGAAAGCCTTCCAGAATGGTAACGTCGGGTTCATGCCAGTTGTAGCGGATGCATTTCTGATTCTTCTGCGAACGGATCTCGTTTTTCGTGATCCGGGCCTTCTCGATAAAATCTTCTTCCCTGTACATGGGGGCCCACTGGAACGGGGTAAAAGGCTTGGGAACAAAAAAGGACGTACTGACCGTAATCTGAATCTTGCCCTGCCGTTCGGATTTCGGAATCTCATCATAATAGGTTTCGGCAATCTTCTCGGAAAGATGGGCAATTCCTTTGATATCCTCCTCGGTTTCGGTAGGAAGCCCAAGCATAAAATAGAGTTTGACCCGGTTCCATCCTCCGTGGAACGCGTCCGATGCACCCCGGAGGATCACTTCCTCCGTCAGGCCCTTATTGATCACATCCCTCAGCCGCTGGGAACCGGCTTCCGGTGCAAAGGTGAGGCTGCTCTTTTTTACATCCTGAACCTTGCTCATGACGTCCAGGGCAAATGCGTCGATCCGCAGAGACGGAAGGGAAATATTAATGCATCTTTCCCTGCACTCGTCGATCAGAAACTGGACCAGCCGGGGAAGATCTGTATAATCGCTGGAAGAAAGAGAGCTCAAGGAGATTTCCTCATGGCCTGTATTTTTGAGCATTTCCATGGCGGAGGACATAAGTTCCTCCACCTTGCGTTCTCTGGTTGGGCGGTAGATCATCCCCGCCTGGCAGAAGCGGCATCCACGGATACAGCCCCGCTGTATTTCCAGTGTAACACGGTCCTGGGTGGCCTTGATAAAGGGAACGACCGGTGCCTGGATCCTATGGTAGCCTTTATCCATGGAGATAACCAGCTGCTTTTCCACTTTTTCCGGGACACCCTCTCTTACAGGATGAAAAGAGCCGATGGTCCCGTCTTCTGCATAGGTTACTTTATATAAGGAAGGAACATAGATTCCCGGCACCCTCGATGCACGATAAAGAAATTCTTCCCGGGAAAGGCCCTGATCTTTCCATTCTTTATAGAGATCGAACAGTTCGTCATAGACCGTCTCTCCTTCACCGATATAGAAAAGGTCAAAAAAATCCGCAAGGGGTTCGGGGTTGTAGGCACAGGCTCCTCCTCCAATAACAAAGGGACCCTCTTTCCTGTCCTTTGCGATCAGCGGTATCCCCGAAAGGTCCAGCACCTGAAGGACATTGGTATAGCACATTTCGTAGCCGAGGGTGATGCCAAGAAAGTCGAAATTCCTGACAGGCTCCTGGGATTCCAGGGCAAAGAGGGGAATTTTCTGCTGCCGCATCAGCTGGTCCAGATCCGACCAGGGCGAAAATACCCGTTCGCACCATACATCCTTCCGGGCGTTAAACATATCATAAAGAATCATCATGCCAAGATTGGACATGCCGATTTCGTAGACATCGGGAAAACACATGGCAAAGCGGATATCCACCGTGCCCGGATCCTTCATGATCGAATTCACTTCTCCTCCTATATAACGGGCTGCCTTATCAACTGACAGCAGGATCTCATCACTTAAAGCAAGATTCCTCATTTTTACCTCTTTCCTTGCCCGCCGCGAATGCGGGACCTGTAGTAAGACGTCCGCACTTTTCTATTCTGCCGCCGGACGTAATATTCGTATTATAACCGAAACTCACACAATAAAAAAGCCCCATTTTTTCGGCACCTCTTACATAAATGAAGCGTATAAAAAGGAGCGCATAAAAAAGGAGCGTATGAAATAGATTTTGCATCTTTCATACGCTCCCTGAATATTCCTATAGAAAAATCACAAAATATCCGCTTCCGGCGGCTGCGGGAAGGGATCTGCTTATCCGCCAGTACGGACGGAACCTTATTCTTCGACGGGGGCCAGTGTGGCTGAATCGAAGTACAGGGTATAATCGATCTCGTGAGGCTGACTCATGGCGACCGTATCGGCTATAACCGGCATATTATAGTCAAAAGAATCCACCGGGATCTTAAAGGTGGAATTGCCTTCTTCGTTGATCGGAAGATATTTCTCGTCATTTATCTTCATATAATCATAGTTCTTGCTGCTCCAGACGATAGTCGCGCAGATCTTCTGATCCTCGATGGAAATAAGCGCGGGAGATTCAACTTTTGCTTTTCCGGAACCACCGGCAAGTGTAACCTCTGCCGTGTATTCTCCGTCCGCAAGGCCGAGAGTCTCCGCCGTTACGTTCGCAGCGTTTTTTATAGCTGAACGGGGGATCGATGTCGATTTGAAGACCAGTACACGATCATACCATTTTTCTTTACGCTTGCTGAAAGCAGCACAGTCGATGCCTTTATCCAGTGCTTCTACAGGAACGGTAAAGGTATGGGCGCCGTTCTGTGCTTCGACAACGGGAATGTATTCTTCTTCCGAAGCTGCCACGGCTTCTTCCGGTGTACCCATGAAAAGTTTCAGATATCCGGTTCCCCCCATAACCATCAAAGCGGACATTTCGCCATCCTTGACGGTCAGAATGCAGGAATCAATAACAAACATAGAAGAACTGCTGGCAACTTCGATAGGATAAGATCCGTCTTCTATCTCGCTGCCGGGAATAGGAACCATCCAGTCTTCGACAACATCTTCCGCTTCGACTTTTTCATCTGCAGAAGCGATCTGTGCATCTGCCGGAGCAGCTTCTTCTGCAAAGGCAGCAGGCTGCAGGGCGAGGGTCAGGACAAGTACAGGAAGTAAAAAAAGTTTCTTCATACAAATTCATTCCTTTCAAAAAAGCCCCGGCGGGCCTTTTATAAAAGTTCCGCACATGAACCTCTATGCGCAGTTCCTTTTAAATGACCAGCCGGGGAATTCTGATATTTCTCAGCTCAGAGAATCGATGGCAGCCTGGGTATGCTCTACATACTTAGCCTGGATATCTTCGAACTGGCCAAGTCCTTTAAGAACCGGAACAACTTCGTATCCGGCCGCTGCAAAAGCACTCTTCCAGCTGTCTTCTTCGTCACCAGCCATATCATTGTTGGCGTGGTCACCGGCAACGACCATCAGAGGCTCAAGAACTACACGGGTGTACTCTCCGGCCTGAACAGCTGCAAGAACATCATCCAGAGAAGGAGTAGCTTCCACTGTACCGATGTAGTAGTTCGCAAAACCGTCAGCAGTGATCATTTCCTGCATCTTTGCATAAACCTGGTTGGATTCAGCCTCGGTTCCATGGCCCATGAAGCAGATCGCGGTGTTTCCGTCATCGTATTCTTTTGTTGCAGCAGTAATGGATGCGATGACAGCTTCAAAATCTTCATCGGAGGTAAGAAGCGGCTCAGCAAGAGCAATCGATTCGAAGGAATCTGCATACTCGGCAAGAGCGTTGCTGAGGTCTGTATATTCAAAGCCATTCATCAGATGGGTGGGCTGTACGATCAGTGTCTTAACGCCGTCTTCAATAGCACGGTCAAGAGCCTGCTCTACATTGTCGATCACAACATTGTCACGGTCCGCCACCTTGTCGATGATGATCTGCGCGGTGAATGCACGGCGCACATCATACTCCGGGAACGCTGCCACGATGGCATTCTCAACACCGCAGATGGTTTCACTGCGGCTCTGGTTATAGCTGGTGCCGAAGCTTACGACCAGGATGGCCTGATCCTTAGGAGCTGCCGGATCTACAGACGGCTCATAAACTTCACCGGGAGTTTCCGGAGCAACACCGGTATCCTCGTACTCTTCTTCAGCTTCTTCTGTCTCTTCAGCGGTTTCTTCTGTAGTCTCAGCTGCTGCCTCCGCAAAAACGGAAACGCTGCCAAGGGTAAGAACTGCAGAGAGTGTAAGTGTCATGGCAAGAGCTTTTACTACTTTGTTCTTCATGTTTTTTTCCTCCTGAAAAATAATAAATAAATAAGAAATGAATAGTACCGATGCTTCTTCTGGAATAACAGGGGACATAGAGACAGCATATATCCACGCGATGTCTGCATTTCCTTTATACGGCGGCTCTGTACATAAAAAAAGAGCCTTTACATACGGGTAAAAGACTCTGAGATATACGGCTGAAATACTGCCGGCATGACGGTACAATCAATTACTCGTGACCTGGGACTATTCCCTGTACCAGCAAAAGGCAGGTTTCCTGGCTTACGGCTCACTGCGAAATATCGTCTTCCCGGATGCCCAGTGACTTCTTGATATTCCGCTCCCCGCTTACAGTGACGAGATCGTACAGGACTTACACCTGTTTCCCTATTATCCGGAGACATAACTCTCCGGCACCTTTTTGCTTTCCATATTAAGCTTCCCTAAATATAGCACAGGTAATCTGAAAATACAATATATCAAATAGATTTTAAGAGAGAGTACTGATCTCTACTTTCGGCTTATATTATTCATGATTTTAATTAATATTACGCTTTCTTGCCTGTATAGGATAATAAGATATGCTGTTTTTATCAAATTGCATAGTTTAAATTGCCGTTAACGGCATTTTTATAATCAAAAAATAAGAGCCTGAACAATGCAGCACGTATCGTGGCTTATTATTCCAGGCTCTCATTTTTTTACATTTTTGATAAACAGATGTCAGCGGCGTGCTATTTCAGAGGTGACATCGTCCCAGGTTACCCCTTTTTCCGCCATCAGCACCATCATATGATACAGAAAATCGGCAATCTCATACTTGATTTCTTCTTTGTCCGGATTCTTGGCAGCGATGACGATCTCGGTACACTCTTCTCCTACTTTTTTAAGAATCTTGTCTATGCCTTTATCAAACAGATAATTTGTATAGGAGCCCTCCTTGGGGTGCTCTTTTCGGTCCAGTATCGTCTGATATTCGTTTTCAAATACCCGGAGAGGATTGGTATCGTCATATTCCTTTTCTGCCAGTGTTGTATAAAAACAGGAACGGTTTCCCGTATGGCATGCAGCTCCGATCTGATCTACCCTGGCCAGTAAGGTATCTTTATCACAGTCGATCATCAGCGATTTAACATACTGGAAATGTCCCGAGGTAAGACCTTTGACCCACTGCTCCTGACGGCTCCGGCTGTAATAGGTCATACGGCCGGTTTTTAACGTAGCATAAAAGGCTTCTTCATTCATGTAAGCCACCATCAGAACCTGGTCGGTTTTGTAATCCTGAACCACCACAGGAATCAATCCGTCACTGTTCAGTTTAAATTCGCTCCAGGGAATCGAAGAGGTAAAATCCTCCACAGGGATTCCTGATTTCTGAAGAATATCCTTAAATGCACGGATATCCATGCCCTGATGACTGATAAATCCGCCTGAGAGACCAAAAATGCCGTCTGATCCGACCATAGAAATCAATTCTTTTTCGTCCTCTTCGTCTGTATGGAGAAGGACCGGCAGCCGGCTGATCTTCTGAATTTCTTCTTTGAATTTTTCTGCAGATGCTTCCCGCGAAAGTCCGTTTTTCTCTGCTTCTGCAGATCGTTTTCCAGATACATCGAGCAGAACAAGGAAGGATGAAAAAGAATCTGCTGCTTTCTGGTTTTCGAAATACTCGGAAAGCCTGGAAACGCAGATGCCGAGCCGGTCCTTTCCGAACCGCCGGGAGACTTCCGGCAGAAGCGAGACATTTCCTTCCTTTGAAAAGTTGAGAATCACCTTCTGGCAGCCTGCGTAAAGGAGCTTTTTGACATCTTCCAGCCGCCGGATATTACCTGCTGCAGCTACCGGAATCTCTGCATGGGTACAGATCTCCCTGATGATGCCGATGGCCTGTTCGTGTTCTTCATCCCCGGACGACAGATCAAAGACCAGAAGCATATCTGCTCCGGCATCACCGAAGCCCTTTGCAAGAGTCTCCAAAGATACGTCCACAGGCAGAATGTCTTTATCGAAACCAGCGGCAGCCTTTCCCTGATATAGATATATACATGGGATCATTGATTTTTTCATGGTTCTATATTCCTCTTTTCAGTAGCCGGAACCCCGATCATAAAATGGACAGCAACGATTTAAAGGGTTCCCTTGGTGGATAAAATATCCGTAATGCGGGGATCTTTGGAAACGGCCTGATCCAGTGCCTTGGCGAAGCTTTTAAAAATCGCTTCAGCCATGTGATGGCTGTTGCCGGGTGTAAGAACCTTGATATGCAGATTCATTCCGGCGCTGTAGGATATGGCATAGAAGAATTCCCGCACCATTTCTGTACTCATCTGCCCGATCTTTTCAGTGGGAAATTCCGCTTCAAAGGACAGATAAGGCCGTCCGGACAGGTCGATAGCACAGAGGACCAGCACTTCATCCATAGGAAGAATGCAGTTTCCGTACCGCCGTATTCCTTTTTTGTCACCCAGGGCCTTTTTGATGGTTTCGCCAAGAACGATACCGGTATCCTCTATGGTATGATGATCATCTACATGCAGGTCTCCATCGACCTTTACACGAAGATCAAAAAATCCGTGGCGGGCAAACCCCTCCAGCATATGATTAAAAAATCCGATTCCCGTATCCACCTCATATTTCCCTTCCCCGTCCAGGGCAAGAGAAAGACAGATCCTGGTCTCCCGGGTATTGCGTTCAACTGCTGCTTCTCTCATAGGATGCTCCTCCTTGCTTATTCCCCGTCTTTTTCGAACCTGACGGCTATGGAATTGGCATGGGCGGTCAGCTGTTCAGCCTCCGCAAACTGAATGATGTCTTTGTGGATCTCCTGCAGAGCCTCTCTCGAATAATAAATAATGCTCGATTTTTTAATAAAATCATCAACAGAAAGAGCCGAGAAGAACTTGGCCGTACCATTGGTCGGAAGGACATGATTCGGTCCTGCAAAATAGTCGCCCAGCGGTTCGGAAGAATGCTCGCCGATAAAGATCGCTCCCGCATTTTTCACCTTCATCATCACTTCAAAGGGATTTCTGGTGAGGATCTCCATATGCTCAGAAGCGATCGCATCTGCCGCGCTGACGGCGTCATCGATCGAATCCGCCAGCAGAATAAATCCGTAATGATCAAGGGATTTGCGGATGATCTCTCTTCTTGAGAGTACCTGAAGGAATCCTTCGATCTCTTCTTCGACCTTTTTTGCCAGTTCCTCACTTGTGGTGATCAGGATAGCCGAAGCCATCTCGTCATGCTCCGCCTGAGACAGCAGATCTGCAGCGATATAACGGGGATTTGCGGTCTCATCGGCCAGGACGAGTATCTCACTCGGACCGGCGATAGAATCGATGGAAACATAGCCGTAAACGGCCTTTTTAGCCAGGGCTACGAAGATATTGCCGGGACCTACGATTTTATCTGCCCTGGGGATCGTCTCTGTCCCGAAAGCCAGGGCGGCAACAGCCTGGGCTCCGCCGACCTTGTAGATTCTGTCTGCACCGGCTTCATGCGCCGCCACCAGTGTAGAGGGAAAAACTTTTCCGTCCTTTCCGGGAGGCGTAACCATCATGATTTCCGGAACGCCCGCCACCTTGGCCGGAACAATATTCATAAGAACAGAGGAAGGATATACAGCCTTGCCGCCGGGAACATATACGCCCACACGATTGAGCGGTGTGATCTTCTGCCCGAGCATGGTCCCGTTTTCCGTTGAGGTAAACCAGCTGTTCTGTTTCTGTTTCTCATGATAAGAACGGATATTGACAAGGGCTTTTCGGATAACTGCAAGAAGAGACGGATCTACAAGGTCGTAGGCTTCTTTGATTTCTTCCGCCGTCACAAGGAGGTCCTCACTTGTGAGCGACACCTTGTCAAATTTCTGTGTATAGGCGAGAAGCGCGTCGTCCCCGTTTTCCCGGACATCGGAAAGAATGTCGTTTACCGTTTTCTCATACTCCGGATATTGTCCGGTACTCCGTTTGAGAAGCTCTTTCAAAAGCCCCTGCGTTGACTCTTTGGTCAGTTTTACTTTGCGCATATAAAGAAATCCTTTCTTATAAGGTAATTGTATAGTTAATTGCGAAACTCCCTGGTTCGATTGAATGGTATGAATCTTCAAACGGCTTCGATGCCTTGAACT
>CACZPF010000351.1 GCA_902782975.1 uncultured Lachnospiraceae bacterium | reverse complement strand
TTTGGCGTTTACTGCGCCGGATCTGCGCCGCTTTTAGCGGCATATTTCCTCTGCAGATCCGTGCGCATCCTGCCGGAGGCTTATAGTAAACGACAAAGTTATTTTTGTCATTAACTATAAAATCGGACAGGCGGAGAACCAGTCCCACCTGTCCGATTCACATGACAACCACGGAATCACTTTATCATACCATAAACCTGCCGCTTTGTCATTTATCTGATATTATTAAATCATAAACTGGGTCATGCAGAAGGCTGCATAGACCAGAAGCAGCAGGATTCCCTGCCATCTCGCTGTTTTTTCTTTTACAAGAGAAGGAACCGTCATAACGAGCATGACAAAAAACATAACCGGAATTTCAAGCACCAGAGAAGAATTTTTGCCCATCAGCATTGAATTCTGCGGAATACTGAAAGGAGAAAGAGCGACGGACACACCGCTCACCAGCACCAGGTTAAAAAGATTGGCCCCGATAACATTTCCAAGAGAAAGTGAACTGTGCCCTTTTACCAGAGAAGTGATTGCTGTCACAAGCTCAGGCAGTGATGTTCCAAGTGCTACAAACGTAAGGGCGATCACGGATTCCGGCACACCGAGCGCTCTTGCGATCAATGTTCCGTTATCTACCAGAAGATGAGCTCCCACCGCGATCAAAGCAGCGCCTCCTGCAAGACGGAGAATGTTGACGCTCATCGAAGCCTGTTCTTCCCCTTCTTCCTGTTCTGCTGCAGGAACTTCCTTGTCATTTTTCATCTGATATACATTGATCAGCATATAAGCGACAAACATTGCAAGGAAAATAATTCCGTAAATTCTGGAGAAAAATCCTGTCGAATAGGCGATACCTGCATAAAAGACTGCTGCCACAAAAAATGATACAACAGGAAAGATCAGTCTCTTTCTCTCCACCTTTCCCGGACGTACAGCCATTGTGATCGCCGCGATCAGAGAAGTATTACAGATGACAGATCCGATGGCGTTGCCATAGGCGATCTCGCCATGTCCGGAAAGAGCACTGGTGGCAGACACCATCACCTCCGGAAGTGTCGTCCCGATTGAAACGACCGTTGCACCGATCAGCAGCTCGGGAAGATGAAATTTCCGCGCGATTCCCACCGCACCGTCTACAAACCAGTCGCCGCCCTTGATCAGAAAGATAAGTCCAACTATAAAAAGTAAAACCGGAATAACCATTTTTTCCCCTTCCATACCGTATACATTTCAGGAAATTGCGAAAGTCCCCGCATCGGTAAAATGATATAAATCCCGCAGGGGCGTCTGTTACTATTCACAGCCTCCCAGAGCATTCACAATTACCTGCGCGTACCATCATATCTTCTCTGCCCGGATATGTAAACCGCCGGAAAAGAGAAATAAGAGGTCTTATTTCTCCCTTTTTCCTGTAAAATCAGTCCCTGTTATTATCGATCATATACAGCAGCGCATTTACGATACATGCAGCGATATTGCTGCCTCCCTTACGGCCGCGGGCCACAATGTAGGGGACATCCGTCTGCATAATGAGTTCCTTGGACTGCACCACGTTCACAAATCCGACGGGAACGCCGATGATCAGCGCCGGAGTGAGCGCCTGATCTTCGATCAGTTCGTACAGCCGTATAAGTGCGGTCGGGGCATTTCCAACCGCGAAAATCAGGGGGCGTCCAAGGGATGCCGCCTTATCGATACTCGCCGTAGCACGGGTCGTTCCGTTTTTCTTAGCTGCTTCTGCCACGTCTTCATCCGACATGAAACAATAAACTTCTCCCCCATAACGGGCAAGCGCTCTTTTATTGATACCGGCCTTTGCCATCTGTGTATCTGTCACAATGCAGGCGCCGCTTTTAATTGCCTCGACCGCCCTGCTGACCACATCATCCGAAAAGCACAGATTATCGGCATAATCAAAATCTGCGCTCGTATGAATACACCGCTTGACGATCAGCTCCGTGCCGGGGATCAGAACCTTATCTCCCAGTTCCTCCGTGATGATCTCAAAGCTTCTCTTCTCGATATCCATCGGCTTTACATTTTCAAGTTCCACTTTCATAAACTGCCAGAATCTCCTCTCTGCATTAGTCCTTCCTCCAGAATTCTGTAGATCGCTTTCATATCCAGATGTTCCCGAAGGCCTGCGGCCAGAAGGTCATACTGCGTTTCCTTAAAGGCTGCAAAATCAACACTTCCCATGGAAGAAACATCAATGCCCTTCCATTCTCCCAGGGTCCGCACCAGCCCTTCGGCAGCGCTTTCCAGATCAAATACACCGTGCACATATGTTCCGCATACATTATGAAAACAGGCTCCGTCTTCCTTTTTCTCTCCCGATACAGAGTCAGTGATTTGTGTTGCGTTCATGCCGGCTTCCTTCCAGGTGGTCCTGCCCATATGGATCTCATACCCTTCGATCTTTGCGCCGGACAGCGGCGCATAGGGGCCGGTGAAAGAGGCAAATTCACCGGTTACTCTGGTACGGGTCTTTACATTTTCAAAAACCGTCTCCATAGGCAGAAGTCCAAGCCCTTTGATCGTACCTCCTGCTTCCACGCCAAGCGGATCGCTTAATGTTTCTCCCAGCATCTGATAACCTCCGCAGATGCCGAAAATGAGCTTCCCTTTTCCGGCCTCTTTAAGAACGGCTGCCTCCATCCCGCTCTGGCGCATCCACAGAAGGTCTTCCATCGTATTTTTGGTTCCCGGCAGAATGATCATATCCGGATTTTTCAATTCACCGGGATTCTTCACATACCGGACTGAAAGTCCGGGCACACTCTCCAGCGGGTTAAAATCTGTAAAATTGGAGATCCTCGGCAGCCTTACGACCGCTATATCCAGGATATCAGCTTCCCGGCGTCCTTCAAACCTCGTAGTCAGACTGTCTTCATCCTCAACCTGAATCGATAGATACGGAGCTACCCCGACTACGGGAATACCGGCTCTTTCTTCCAGCATTTTTACACCCGGCTCCAGAATGGTTTTGTCTCCGCGGAATTTATTAATGATGAGTCCCTTGACCATGGCTCTTTCATCCGGTTCCAGAAGGTCTACCGTCCCGATCAGCTGGGCAAAAACTCCTCCTCTGTCAATATCCCCAACCAGAAGAACAGGCGCCCCGGCCCGTCTTGCCATGCCCATGTTTACAATATCGTCCGCCTTCAGATTGATCTCAGCCGGACTGCCGGCGCCTTCCAGAACAATAATGTCATAGTCCTCCGCCAGACTGTTGTATGCCTTCATGACCTCCGGAACCAGATTCTTCTTCCAGGCAAAATAATCCCGGGCGCTCATGGTTCCCAGCACCTCACCGTTCACAATAACCTGGCTTCCCACATCATTGGTCGGTTTGAGGAGGATCGGATTCATACGGACCTCCGGCGCTATTCCCGCCGCCTCTGCCTGCATGACCTGTGCCCTCCCCATTTCCAGCCCTTCCTTCGTAATAAAGGAATTCAGGGCCATATTCTGAGATTTAAAGGGGGCTACTTTATAGCCGTCCTGCCGGAAAATACGGCAGAGCCCGGCGGCGATCAGACTTTTTCCTGCATTGGACATGGTTCCCTG
>CACZPF010000350.1 GCA_902782975.1 uncultured Lachnospiraceae bacterium | reverse complement strand
TCCTTACGGGGTTTTCAGTCCCCGTATGCCGGTGGGGACATTTCTGGAGGAAGGGCTTGTCTATCATGGCCTGATGTCCAGAAAAGAGGCATCTGCCGAGGCAAAACGTCTTCTCGCCCTTGTTGAGCTTCCGGAGTCTCTTTATGACCGGATGCCTCATCAGCTCTCCGGCGGGCAGCAGCAGAGAATCGTTATCGCAAGAGCAATTTCGATAAAACCCAGACTCCTGATTCTTGACGAGGCTACCTCGGCACTGGATGTTTCGGTGCAGGAGGGAGTGTTGAAGCTTCTGAACCGTATTCAAAAGGAAATGAATCTTACCTGTCTTTTCATAGGACACGATCTGGCGGTCGTCCGGAGTATAACGGACAGCATTGCGGTCATGTATGCCGGAAATCTGGTAGAAGAGATAAAAAGCCATGAATTGTCGGGCTGTGCGATGCATCCGTATACAAAGAAGCTTCTGGAATCCGTTTTCTCGATCGGAGATAAGGGAAAGAAGGAAATCGAGATAGAAAATCTCGGCAGCGCCAGTGCTCATAATGCTGCCGGCTGTCCGTTTGCACCGCGCTGTAAAAAAGCCGGGGCAGACTGCAGCAGAAAGATACCTCCTGTCCGCAATGTCGGGGCAGGACATACAGTAAAGTGCTTTCAGGCATAAACATCAGGAACTTACGTTCCGGATCTGCCATTATTGGTGAAGCGAATGTGCCACAGGAAAGAAAGGTCAGGAGCTGCATTCCGGATCTGCCGATATATCGGCGCAGCAGACGCGCTATAAGATAAGAAAGCCTTTATTGGTGCAGCAAATGCACCATGAAAAAAGAAAGACGGGAGAATATCCCCTGATAATGAAAATATGGCGGTTTCCGTCCATATAAAATAGAAAAGGAGAGATTTAAAATGAAAAAGAAACTTGCAATCGTACTTGGTACCATGATGCTGACGACCCTCGGCATGGCAGTGAATGCGCAGGCAGACGATAAGGTTCTTACCTTTGGCTGCCAGATGTATTCGGATGGTCTTATTAATCCGGCTGCCCAGACCAACTGTGCATGGAACTGCATGCGTTTTGGCGTTGGCGAGGCATTGTTTAAATTTGACGACAACATGGAGATCCAGCCCTGGCTGGCAGAATCCTACGAGGCTTCCGAAGATTCCATGACCTACACGATCAAGATCCGTGACGGCATCAAATTCTCAAACGGTACCGACATGACTGCATCCAAGGTTAAAGAATCTCTTGACTGGGTCCGTGAAGAAGGCCCGAACGGTTCCTCCAATCCGCAGAATTATCTGCCTTTTGAAGCAGAAGTGACAGCAGACGATGCTGCCGGCACCATTACGATCCAGCTTCCGGCTCCGGATTACAACCTGACCGGCAACCTGGCCTATCCGACCATGGAGATCATTAATGTTGCCGAAACAGAAGATTTTGATACCGGCGTTATCGGCACAGGCCCCTATATGGTAGAATCCCATGCTGATCTGGTAGGCTATACCATGGCAAAGAACCCCAACTACTGGGACGGCGAAGTTCCCTACGACAAGGTTGAGATCACTTTCATGGGTGATGCTTCTGCAAAGGCCAACGCTCTGATGGCGGGACAGGTAGACCTGGTAGAAAATATCACAAACGTTGCCGATCTTCAGAGACTTCAGGAAGATGACAACTATACCGTTGATATCGCTTCCGGTGTACGCTGCGGCTTCAGCTGGATCAACTTCAAGGGGATCCTCGGCAACGATACACTTCGTAAGGCTATTGTCATGGCAATCGACAACGAGACCATCTGTGCTTCCAATACCATCGGCGGTCTGTATACTACCGGATTTTCCGTACTTCCCAGCACACTGGCTTATGGCTATGATGAACTGGAAAATCCCTATGCCTATGATCCGGATGCGGCAAATGCAATGCTCGACGAGGCAGGAATCGTAGATACCAACGGTGACGGTATCCGTGAACTGGACGGCCAGGATATTTATCTTCGTTATTCCTCCTATGAGAACCGTCTTCTGAACGACTTCTCCGATGCCAATACCCTGTATATGTCCGAGATCGGCATCGGTGTAAATTCCGCTTATGGTTCTTCTGACGACTGCTGGAACGATCTGATCTCCTTCAACTATGACCTGGACAACAATAACTGGACGACTGTAGGAAACGGCGATCCCACCGAATACATGGCAAACTGGTATGGCAAGAGTGGTTCCAACTACTGTGGCTATCAGAGTGACGAATATGACGCTCTGTATGAAGAATTCCTTGCAACGGCAGATTCCGCAGCCCGCGCAGATCTTCTTAAGCAGATGCAGCAGGTTCTGATCAATGACGCAGCTGTTATCGTAGACGGCTACTATAACAGCTCCATGGCTTATTCAAAGAATGTCGGCTATGCACACATTCATACGGCAGACTATTACTGGATCTCCACAGAGATCACACCGGCTGAATAACAGCGGGGAAATGATCTTTGCGTTAATTTGATCTATGCATAAAACATGCCAGATGACCATGCAATTCTGCATGGTCATTTGGTATGTGATGAGATCCGCGATTACCTGGTGTGATAAGATTTTTGAAAGGAGAGAAGTGTCTTGGGCTCGAAACAGGTGCTTTCCAGATTACTTCAGATGCTGAT
>CACZPF010000349.1 GCA_902782975.1 uncultured Lachnospiraceae bacterium | reverse complement strand
GATACCGTCATCGAAATTACGGGAAAGCCTTGGCTCGATCGATCATAAGAGCTATCCGGCTTATAAATCTTTGAAGGGGGAATATCGTTTCCCCGGGTATATTTTATCCATTGATCATGTGCAGGGTGATCCGTTTGCTTCTCCCTCGCATCTTTCCATACGGCTTCCGCTGAAGGACTGTGCCTTTCCGGCAGAATACGTACAAGATGCTCTGGCAAGGACGACGCTCGCAGATTTTCTGCTGCGGCAGTTTGCAGAAGCCATCGGCCGTTATTCTTTCCGGGCGAAGGGTTCCGGAAAAAGCGGCCTCATTATGGTGAGCCGCTGCGGACAGGAGGTTTTTCCGAGGACAGCCTGCGAAATTACAGGGGAGGAATTGATCGTAAGGTTTTATGTCGGATTTCCGGCAAATGGCCGGACGATCAATTCTGGAGAACTGGAAACGATTCTTTTTGACTTTCTTCCAAAGGGTGTGCAGGAAGCCTTTTTTTATAACAGGCTGGATCAGAAGAAACTGAGAGATTTTATGAATCTTGCAGAAGACCAGCAGGCGCTGCGGAAAATATTGGAAAAATCCGGCATGGCGGCTTTTGTGGCGGATGGGGCTGTCCTTCCAAGAGAAAGTGGAATATCACAGAAACCGATGAAGGGGGCTGTTCCCTTTCATTCACCGGAAAGACTTAGGATCCGTGTTGATCTTCCACATAGAGGACCCATTTCGGGGATGGGTATTCCGAGAGGAATTACCCTGATCGTGGGTGGAGGTTATCACGGAAAATCTACCCTTCTGGATGCGCTTCAGATGGGTGTATACAATCATATTCCGGGAGACGGAAGGGAACTGGTGATCACCGATTCCTCGGCCCTGAAGCTTCGTTCTGAAGACGGACGGTTTATTAAAGATACCGATATCTCTCTTTTTATAAACAATCTTCCGAATAAAAAGGATACCCGCCGCTTTTCAACCCTGGATGCCAGTGGAAGCACTTCCCAGGCAGCAGGTATTGTAGAAGGGATCGAGGCAGGCAGCCGCGTATTTCTGCTGGATGAGGATACTTCCGCCACAAACTTTATGGTGAGAGATTCCTTTATGCAGCGTGTGATCGCAGGGGAGAAGGAACCGATCACCCCCTTTGTCTCGAGAGCGCGGGAACTGTTCGAATCAGCTGGTATTTCTACCATTCTGGTCGCCGGAAGCTCCGGTGCGTTTTTTCATATTGCGGATACCATTATTCAGATGGATAATTATGTTCCCGTGGATATAACGGAGAGGGTGAAAAACCTTCTGAAGGAGTATCCTGCCGCGGAGGATGAAAAGCCGGCCTTCTGTATGCCGGCGCAGCATCAGATCATGACCAGGCCGGAGGTCAGAAAAAGCCATAAGGATTATTACGGAAGAACCGTTGATCAGCCGGAACGCCTGAAAATTAAGACCCTCGGCAGGAATGGATTTCTTCTTGGCCATGATGAGATCGACCTTTCCGCGCAGGAACAGATCGCAGATCCCGAGCAGGTAGAAGCGATCGCACGTCTGCTGAAATATGCGTGCGAAAATCTCATTGACGGACGGCGTACGCTGAAAGATGTGGCACTGCTTCTGGAGCAGGAAATACAGAAGAAAGGACTTTCGTTCTTCCGGGAGGGCGGTTATGTCACGGCCGGCTGTGCGATTCCAAGGTATCTTGAATTATATGCGGCACTGTGCAGATTCAGACGGCCATGAACGAATTTAAAAGCGGCATGCCGGAAGAAAACGTGAAAAAGGACAGATGTTCCGGAGCGACAGGCATATAGCAGGCCGGCGCATAAACAGGAACAGATGTGAGATCGGAGCAGGAAAACAGCCGGAGGAGAGATGAGTCTCCTCCGGCTGTCTGTGGTTAAATACAAGACCTTCTTTTATCCGATCGTAACAGACCTGGTAAACAGATCCGGAAAAACAGATCCAGAAAAAAAGATCCAAAGAAACAGATCCGGTAAAATGGATCCTGAAAAAACGATTATAACAGGGAAATCAGTTTGTCTACATCCTCCTGGGTCGTCGCCCAGCTGGTGGCGATCCGCATAACAGTATGGGATTCGTCTGCTTTCTCCCAGAATCCAAGCTCTACTTTTTCTTTTAATGCCGGCAGGTCATCATCGGAAAAGAGAACAAATATCTGGTTGGTGGGCGTCTCGATGGTCTGGGTATATCCTTTGCGGTTTAATGCTTCGCGGATCTGGTCGGCTTTTTCGATGGCATTCCGGCCGATCTCGTCATACAGATGATCAGTAAACATTGTTTCAAACTGGATTCCAGCCACGAAGCCCTTGGCCAGGAGCGCGCCATGCTGTTTTACCAGTGTGAAGAAATGCGGAACGAATCCGGGTGTCGGGAAGACGACGGCTTCGCCAAAGAGAGCGCCGCATTTTGTACCTCCGATATAGAAGACATCACAAAGCCTTGCAATATCCGGAAGAGAAGCATCATTAGAAGGACAGGCCAGAGCGTAGGCAAGACGGGCGCCGTCCATATAAAGTGCGATGTGATTCTCATGGCAGATCCGGCTTAATTCTTCCAGCTCGGAAAGAGAATATAAAGTGCCGTATTCGGTGGGCTGGGATATATAGACCATACCCGGCATGACCATATGTTCATGGTTGTCATCCTGCCAGTATGCCTGCAGGCATTCTACAAGGGATGCTGCGGAGATTTTTCCATCCTTCTGAGCAATGGTGATCACCTTATGCCCGCAGGCTTCGATGGCACCAGCCTCGTGCGTACTGACATGGCCGGTTACCGCGGCGACCACACCCTGATAAGGGCGAAGGACAGAATCGATGACGACGGCATTTGCCTGGGTCCCGCCAACAAGAAAATGGATCTCTGCCTCCGGTGCCTGGCATGCAGTACGGATCTTTGCCCTGGCAGATTCCGAGAAGGTATCCGTACCGTATCCGGTGGATTTGATCATACTGCATTCCGTAAGACGTTTTAAAATTTTTGCGTGAGCGCCTTCCATATAGTCGGAAGCAAAGAAAAGTTTCTGTGAAGGCTCAGTCTGACTGTTCATTGTAAAAAAGATCTCCTTAAAATTCGTTTACCAGAAAAAAGGCTGCGGTCCGCTGGCTTTCAGAAGAATTCTTACCTTAGAGGACGCTGCTGCCAGATGGTTTTTCAGAAGAATTCGTCCTTTAGAGGACACTGCTGTCTGAGGATTTTTCAGAAACAGCTTCTTCAGAGGCGGTATCCGCAGAATTGGAGCTGACCTCTTCATAAGAAATATCGGCCGCATCCGGACTGACTTCTGTAAAAGAAGTATCCGGTTCGCCGGAGAATGTACTGTTTTCTGCAGCATTTACTTCTTCATAAGACGGATCTGCCGGTGAAGGATCTGAACGGCCGGGAATGGGTGTCGGCGGCGTATCATAGGAAGGTGTCATGGTCGCCCGCTCATGAAGGGATTTTTTAGGTGCAGGCTTTGCGGCAGATCTTCTGGATCCGGCGGCAGGTGAGGCTTTATTGACCGCATAGACTCGTGCGGGATCCAGCTTATGAAGCTTCCACAGTCTGGAGGCGGCCCAGACAAGAACGCCCGGCAGCAGAAGAGCTGCGACAATAGAAGTTATGTTGGCTGCCCGCTTTCCGATCAGAAGGAAGGACATGACACATTCTGCAGCAAATAATACGATGGAAGCGATCAGTGTGATGTTTGCCTTATCGACCCGGTTGGAGAAGATCAGGCAGAGAAGTCCGATCAGGATCTCCAGTACGGCCACGATCATGGTCACGATTCCGAACAGTTTCAGGTCGCTTACTGTAATGCCGACGTTGGACATCTCTTTGATCAGGGCATCCAGATCAACTTCCTGTGCTGCGGCGCTGTCCTGGGCAGCAGTCTCTGTGGAAGCAGCCGCTTCTGTATCTGCACCGGCAGCGGCTTCTGTAGAATCCGTGGTTTTTGTATCTGCTCCGGAATCTGCGGCTTCTGAGGCATTTTCTGATTCATTTTCTTTTACATCTGCCGTCTCTTCGGCTGCATGATCTGAGGCAGCGTCTGCAGGTTCTTCCGCTTTAACAGCTCCTTCTGCAGCAGCGTCCGCAGATTCTTCCGCCTTAACAGCTCCTTCTGCAGCAGCGTCCGCAGATTCTTCCGCTTTAACAGCTTCTTCTGCAGCGGCCTCTTCAGGTTCTTCCATTTCTTCGGTCTGTGGGTTTTCCATCCGCTCCTGTACCATGTTGGAGAGGCCGAGCCAGCTGAGGCCGTTCCGTCCGGTGGTGGTCAGGCCGTTGATCATCAGGATGATCCCTGCGAACATCAACAGCATTCTGCCGTTCATGGCCATGCGGATCTCTTTCATTTTGTCTCTGTCATCCATATAAGAATCCCCTTTCAAAAAATCCTTTCTCTATTCTATCAGACCGGATTCCAAAAAGCACTACCCTAAAATGAAAATTCATTGTAAAATAACTATAAATTTTCACATAAACAGAAAAGAGGTTATTATGCGGAGACTTTTTAATCTCGAAAATCCTGTCTGGAAGTTTATAGCACGTCTGGCGGATTTTTTCTTTCTTTCGGTTCTGTGGGTCCTTTGTTCCCTGCCGGTGATCACCATGGGCGCTTCGACGACAGCTCTTTATTATGTGACACTCAAAATGGCCGGAGATCAGGAAGGAAAGCTGTCGGAACAGTTTCTTGGCAGCTTTAAGCAGAATCTGAAGCAGGGAATAGTGATTTTTGCAGGTTTTCTGCTGATCGGGGCTATTCTTGTAATTGATATTCTATGGGCACTGAATCAGAAAAATGTGGCAGGAATGGCGATGCTCCGTACGGCAGGAGTGATCAGCATTCTTTACCTTTGTATGCTGACGCTGGTGTTTGTTATGCTGGCGAGGCTTGAGAACACGCCGGCTGCCATAGTGAAGATCACGGGCGGGATCCTGATCCAGAATTTCCTGCCGGTGCTC
>CACZPF010000348.1 GCA_902782975.1 uncultured Lachnospiraceae bacterium | reverse complement strand
GCAGAAGATCCGCAGCATCGACATGAACGACTGGGCGAACAACACGAATCTGCAGGCGGCATTTCAGCACGTGCTGGAGATCGCCGTGGAGAATCATGTGGTTCAGGAAGAAATGCCAAAGTCGCTGATCGTTATTTCCGACATGGAAATCGATTACTGTGGGGACAGGAACTGGACCTTCTACGAGAAGATGTCCCGTCAGTTCAGAAAGCACGGTTACCAGATCCCGAACATCATTTTCTGGAATGTGGCAAGCCGTCATGACGTCTTCCACGCCGACAGAAACCGTACCGGCGTACAGCTGGTAAGCGGTCAGTCCGCATCCGTGTTCCGTCAGGTCATGCAGTGTGTCGGACTGAATCCGGTGGATGCGATGGAGAAGATCATTAACTCTGAAAGATATGCAGCTATCACGGTTGCGTGAGAGAAAGACACGGGATATTTTGAGTCATGGAGGCTGCTGACGGATCAGATTTGCAGCGGGAATGTTGGAGCAGGCGGCGCAAGTTTATTTATAATTGTTTTTAAGGTTTACACATAAGTTACAGCCATATATAATTAAATATAATATTTTCATCACAAGAAAGGAGCATAATTTTATGACCAGAAGGCAGGAAATGCAAACATCCCAAAAACCTCACAATTTATGAAAGGACGCGTCCCGGCAAAATACCTGATAAAGAACAATAATGCTGAATTCAAGTGAATATCGGCCGGGCTCAGACCCGGCCTATTCTTATCAGGAGAAATTATATATGGGAGAATACGCATATTTTACATTAAGAGAAAAGCCGGAATTAAAAGATACCGCGGCAGGCTGGTTCCACTCAAAATGGGGTGTACCCAGGGAAGCATATCTCGAATGTATGACAGCATATCTTGAAAAGGAAACAGAAAACGGATGGTACCTGTGCATGCTGGAGGATCAGATCATTGGGGGATTGGGTGTAATAGATAATGATTTCCATGACAGAAAAGATTTAACTCCTAATGTGTGCGCGGTATATACGGAGGAAGCCCATCGCAGGCAGGGCATAGCCGGCAAACTTCTTGATCTTGTGGTCAGTGATATGAAAGAAAAGGGGATATCACCGCTTTATCTCGTGACTGATCATACCGGATTTTACGAACGTTACGGATGGGAGTTTTTCTGTATGGCTCAGGGTGACGATGAGCCGGAGATGACGAGGCTGTATATTCACAGGTAGCGAGTTCGCGGTCGGAATCTGTATGGTCAGATATAAACTGCTGAATAACTGGCGTTTATAGATGAGAGGTAAAAAGCAATGGAAATAGAAACGGACAGATTGATCATAAGGTCGATCATACGGGGCGATGAGGAAAAATATGCCAAGATGGCGAAGGATGGAAGCCTCGGTGAAATCGGATTTGACGAGCATTTTTCTGACTGGATGGAGGATTGGATCAAGGAAGCCCTCGAATTGACCCGAAAAGATGACCCGCGTGAAGATTACATTCCCTGTACGATCGTACTGAAATCTACCGGAGAAGTCGTGGGAAACGTTGGATGCACCTACTATGAAGATACAGGGAAGGTGGGAATCTGCTATTTTGCCGGAGCAGAGTTTCGAAGGAAAGGCTATATCAGCGAAGCCGTTAAAGCATATGTTCCGTATTTCTTTGAGAAATATAATGAACCGGAGATAATGGCAGTCATTCTGGATTCCAATACTCCATCATGGAAAACAGCGGAGAAAGCCGGATTCTTACTGTCAGAAACGAAAATGTACAAAGACATATATGATAAAGAGGAGGAACTCTATCGTTTTTACAGAATAAATCGAATAAGTCATTGAGTCAGGGGGACGTTGTTTCTGCCCCACCCTTAATGGGTGAGTCACAAACAACGTCCTCCCTGCCGTCAAAGAAACAACGTCCCCCTGACTCAGGAAACGCAACATTGACAGCCATTTCCCATTGTATATAATTATAGTAAACGACAAGCGCACTGATCGGTAAAATCCCATTTTCCCAGGTTCATAGATTGATGAAAAAGTCACAGGAAAATACAAAATGACAAAAGACGGTTTAATTCTCTCCCGATCCGAATATGCCCATCTCCTGGAGGAGATCCACAGGCTTCAGGCCCGCATCACGGAACTTACCGCCCTGCGGGACGATCTTGTTTATCACGTCTGCCCTGCCCTGCAGGCCGAATATGATGAAAAAATCGTATCCCTGGAGCGGGAGCTGATGGCTGCCAACATGTATCTGCATCAGATGCAGCGGACTATCGAGATCCTGCAGGCGCAGATGAACCGGCGGCAGGAGCCGTCCATGGACGAAGCCGAAAAGCAGGCAAAACAGGAGAACAAAGAATACGAAGAAGACCTTCACCGCAAGGCCGAAGAGGCCCGTAAGTTTAAAGAAAAATGGGAAGAGTCTCAGTGGTCAAAGCATGACCGCCAGGAACGAGAAGCCGGAAATAAGGAAAAGAACAATAGCAAAAACAAGGAACAGGACGGGACTGATAACGGGCAGTCCGGCCAGAACGGCAATACCGACGGACAGGGAGGAGAAGGCTCCAACACCGGCCAGAACGGCAATACTGACAAACAGAAACAAGATGGTGCAAGTGCAGACGCCTCTTCCGGGAACTCCTCAGGAGAGAGTCGAAAAGACGCAGACGGCTCTTCCGACCCGAACGAACCTTCAGCAGGTGAAAAGCCCGGAAAAGAAGAGACCACGGCGCAGAAGATCAAGCGGCTTTATCGCAAGATCGTCAAGAGACTGCACCCCGATGTCCATCCAAACCCGACAGAACATGAAAAGGATCTTCTGAATCTTGCCATGAAGGCTTTCCGGGAGGGCGATCTGCAGCAGCTTGAGCGGATCTGGGACGAACTGTCCGGTATGGATGCCCCGGAGGATGTATTTGACGATACGCCGGAAGGGAGAAAAAACCTGAGGGAACTCCTTGAAAAACTAAAAGACAGACTGCATCTGCTTGAACTGGAGATCGATCATATCAAAACCGGCTTCCCCTACAAGCTGAAATCATTCCTGGAGGATCCGGCAGCGGTCGAAGAAAAGCGGCGAGGGATCCAGTCCAAAATCGATAACGTGCGGGAGATGAACCGCCAGCTGGAAGCGTATATTAACGAACTAAGAGAAAAACTCCGGAAAGGGGAGGCGCTATGAACCCGGATCATCCATATGATACTGAGACGGAACATTCTTCAGCTGTACCGGCGGATCCGGCGCAGGGTATCCAGAGAGACGCTGATCGTGAGGCACATGCCCTGGCAGATCCGGCAAAGAGTATGGCTTCTCTGACCGAACTGATGTACGCGGGACTCGCTGTGCCGTCCCCCTTTATGAAAGACGTTTTCCTTGTCCGGCAGGCAATTGTCGGGACCAGATACCTCGGAGGGTCCGACGAGCTGGTGGACGATCTGAAACCGGGCAGCTGCGTCACCTTTATTGCGGAGCCGGATAATCGATTTGATGAAAATGCGGTGATGGCACTTGATGAACAGGGCAGAAAGCTCGGATATATACCCCGGCACGAGAACAGCATCATCGGCGCACTTCTGAAAGCGGGAAAAGGCATATACGGAATCGTGCCGGAAGATCAACCCAGGGGAGGTACGGCAAACGGGCGTACGCCCTATTCCATCTGGGTCGACCTGTATATGAGAGAATTTGTTCTGCCGGATGATATCACGTAGATCCCGCGTCAAGGCTATCAGGGTTCGTATGCGGTCATCGCCATGGAACTGGAAGAGGATGAAAAGGATAACGACTATATGGACGAGGCGGTCAGAAACAATGCCGCAATCCGAAGTATAAGTGCTATCAAAGTGATCAACGGGGAAGAAAAGGACATCTTTATCGGTCAGGCAGCGAAGAATACCATGGAAGAACAACGGGGTCTCCTCCATTGTTTCCATATGTTTTCAGGATATCTGCCGCTGGTAGGCCATGATATCGGGGAAAGGGTGATCCCGGTCCTTGCGGAAAGCTATGGCGTACTGCTCGGGATTCCCTTTTCCAACCGCGTGATCGACACAAAAGTGATGGCTCTCAACCATCTGCCCGGAAGGCACAATTATACACTGGATGCACTGTCGGAACATCTGGGCATTGCAGTAAAAACTGATTCCGAACTGGAAACCATCTGCAGAAAGACCTGGAAATTGTACTGTAGAATGGAACGGTCGGATCTTTAAAGAACATAGAGGCATTCTATATTTTGAGAAAGGAGCTGGCGATCGTTGAAGGGGTTCGTGTGATCGGCAGCGTTAACGAAGGTCGCTGTAATAAACGGAATTCTCTTTGACCGCCGGGAGTAATGATATGTTTCGAAAGATGCGTAGATTTAAGCAGCAGATCAGTGATGAAGAATGTATTCGCATTCTCAGAGAAGAGCCAAGGGGTGTCCTTTCCATGATCGGTGACGACGGATATCCTTACGGAATTCCGCTGGATCATTGGTACTGTGAGGATGATGGGAAAATCTATTTCCATGGAGCAAAAGAAGGACATAAGCTGGATGCTATTTCAAAATGCGATAAAGTAAGCTTTTGCGTTTACGATCAGGGCTTCATGAAAGAAGGCGAGTGGGCGCTGAACATTCGTAGTGTTGTAGTGTTCGGACGGATCAGTCTTGTTACTGACACGGATAAGGCACGTAAGATCTGTGATGCGATCTGCCGAAAATTCACCGATGATGAGGAATATATCCGGAAGGAACTTGAGCATGCGCTTCCAAGGGTACAATGCCTGGAACTGACGATCGAACACATGACCGGAAAACTGGTGAATGAGTCATAAACAACGTCCCTATGACTTATTTCAAAAATCCTGCATTGACCCATCCGATGGTATCTAACTTCGGGCTGTAGACAAATACATAACTGCCTTCGCAGCCGCCCTGGATCTCTACAACATCGCCGTTGTAAAGCTTGCCAAGTTCATTGCTGTCATCGTAGGTAAAATCGCCTCTCAGAGCAAGATATCCGGCAGAAACGGAAACAGTCTTCCAGGTTCCTACGCTGTCCGTCAGACTCTGTGCGGTTTTGGTCCAGGTGGTGTCATAAAAGTTCTTTGTTGCTTTTACATAGTCCTGGGACGGGGCGGCTGTCTTCGCGACTGTACTTGTTTTGATTGCGGGAGCTTTCTTCACGACATAGGAGTCTGCCAGATTGCCGGCATGGATGTAACCCGTCTTGCCGTTATAACGAACCAGATCCCAGTCATTTTTCTTATTAATGAACTCTACCTTGGCACCCTCCGGAATAGATCCGATCGTGGAAGCTGTCTTGCTTGCGCCGCTTCTGAAGTTCATAGTCGTCTGTACGTACTGTGTTCCTGCGAGTACTCTTGATGTGGAAGCGAGAACGCCAACTGCCAGAACTGCTCCGATAATAAAATTTCTAACTGATTTTTTCATGATTTTGATCTCCTTCTCTTTTATAATGTATTGAGCTCTTTGTGCGGCTCGTTGTTTTGTTTTGATAGGTTCATACTACAACACTGACCATCACAGAAATAACACACAAAGGTACAGGAATGTTTTTTTACGAAATTTATTACGGAATGAATGTTACGGAATGAAAAATGTCGCCGGCCTGGCGACCTGTGCAGAACCAAATTGGATTATCATAACTCCACCAACCTTTAAATGCGATTGCACATCAGCGTTCGACGCGAATGGAAATGGGGGACTGGTTATGGGAGTTGTGAATAAATTGATGAGCTGCAGGGATGTTGGATGAGTCATAGGGACGTTGTTAGTGGTCCGCCAGGGAGAATCACTAACAATGTCTCTGTGACACATCTGCCAACGTCCCTGTAACTCACGGATCGGGGGGCAGTCATGGATGAAAGAATAAAAAAATTATTCAATGATCTGGAACAATATATCCAGGAGAACTGGGCTGCACCCGAGAATGAGAGCCTGTCGGAAAGCCCGACAAAGACGGACCAGAGTCCGTCTTGGGCAGAAGATCAGGACAGTATGGACATATACAGCAAAAGCGGCGCTGTCTTTTCGGAATCAAACAGCTCTCTCAGCCTGGAGGATCTGATCGGGGAAGCAGGCGAAACATTCCACGAGGTCCTGTTTAGAAAAATTTCACAGAGTGGGATGACGGATGTGGAAGTATACAAGCGTGCGAACATGGACCGCAAGCTGTTTTCGAAGATCCGGAGCAATCCGGCCTATCATCCGCGAAAAGATACCATTCTGGCGCTGGCCATCGCATTAAAGCTGAATATAGAAGAGACGCAGGATCTGCTTTCCAGGGCAGAATATGCATTGTCACCCAGCAGCAAGTCGGATGTGATCATACGGTATTTTATAGAACATAAGGAATATGACATCCATCTGATCAATATCGCCCTTGATGACCATGGGCTGCCAATCCTGGAATGACAGTGTATGAAAGAGCCGCCGGAAGGGCGGCTTTTTCTGTAGCGCGAGATACCTGCTCCGGGGAATTCCTGAATGGGGGATAAAATGATGAATAAAGAAGCGAAAAAATATGGCCTGCTGGCCGGTGTGGGCATCTACGAGGATGAGAGACGAATCCCCCTTCCCGCCGCCGCCAGAGATCTTATGCGGATGAAGACCGCCCTGACAGACGGGTTGAAATTTGAAACAGATGATATCCGGGTACTGGGGGAAGGCGGCACGGTATCAGCAAAATCGTTTGCCCGTGCGCTGTCGGAGTTTGAAGGGCTGATCAGCCCGGAAGATGCCTTTGTACTGTACTTTTCCGGACATGGCACAGCGGAAGGACTGTGCTTTTCCGACGGGATCGTCAATCTGCAGAGCATCGTTGACTTTGTGGAACGTCTGAGCGCCAGAAGAAAGATCGTCATCATCGACTGCTGCTATGCGGGCGATGTTCACCTTTCCGGGAGAAGCGAACTATCTTTTGAAGAAATCGTCTCCGTATTTGCCGGCAGAGGAATCGCTGTTCTGGCATCCTCGGCAGCCGACGAAGTATCGTGGCTGTCCGAAGGCAAAGACGCCAGCCTTTATACAAATATCCTGGCGGCAGCAGTCACTTCCCGGAGGAACATTCACAAAGGCTACATATCCCTGAACGATATTGCGGATGAAGTCCGTTATCTGATGCAGCGCTGGAACAAAACATTTCCGGAGAGGATGCAGCATCCGATCTACCGGGAGAACTATATCGGGGATATCCTTTTTCGCGTAGAGGAATACCATCCCTATGTCACGCAGAAGATCACCGCGGAAACGCAGGAATACTATCTTCACTCTGTAAAGCCGCTGAACACCGGCCATCTGAAGCGCTTTGCAGCTTTTGTGATCCTGAAGGGGCCGGATGATTCTGTGCTGCCCAGAATTACAAAAGAGATCGTTTCGCAGTTTAAGAATTCTGATATATATGCCAGTGAACGCAGCGAACAACGCTTCAAAGGAAGAAGCGCCGACGCGATCTGGTTCTATTTTGGCCATGATGAGGAGGACATCCTCCGGAGCAACCATTTTGCCTATACGATCTGGGCTGCCACGGAGGAACTGCAGAAAATGTATTACCGGGAAAACCGGAATGCAGAAGTATCAGACGGAATCTATATTTACTGGAATACGTCCTACGGCATGGTCAAAGAACTGCAGAAAACAGATACCCCCGAAGAGGAGATCATCCGGGAATACCAGGAGCTTTCCGCTCTGCTTATATCCAAAGCAGAAGCCTTTATCAAAGCATTCGAAGAAACAGAAAACCGGTCGCTTTCCATGAAGGAGATGAAGGTGACATTCAAGGACTGGGCAGCGGATGTGAAAAGGCTGTTCTTTAAACTCTCCGAAACAGATCCCGCTCCCGCAGAGCGGATCAGATGGGCCGAAGCAATACTGGAGCTGGCAGGATGGGTCACCGATCTGGCCTTGTTCACAGAAAGAGAAGAGAACGGCACTGATGCAGAAGAACACTGGATGATACGGCATAATATCAGCAGGTATTATCAGGCACTTGATCAACTGCGTGAAAAGTGCGAGGGGATGTAGTGAGTCAGAGGGACGTTGTTGGCGATTCGTTGCTTTTGTGATAGAATAAGTGTAATTTATAAAACAGACGGAGAATATGAGCAACACCGGAAAGCCACAGTTATTTTACAGGAGGCGGAGCCGTAAAACGTAGGCTGGCCGGGAGTAAAAGAAAGGAGTCTGGTATGAATAAGTTACAGTATGGTATGGTGGGAGGCGGTCCGGGCAGTTTTATCGGTGATGCGCACCGCCGGGCCATTAATCTGGATGGAAAAGCACAGCTGGCGGCGGGCTGCTTCTCACGTACTTATGAAAAATGCCTGGAGACCGGAGTGGAACTTGGTATTGATCCAAAACGGTGCTATGCCGACTATGAGGAAATGGCCAGAAATGAAGCAGGCCGCCTGGATTATGTAGTAGTGGTCACGCCAAATGTGAGCCATTATCCGGTATGCAAGGCATTCCTTGAGGCCGGGATCCATGTTTCCTGTGATAAACCGCTTTGCCTTACTCCGGAACAGGCGGACGAACTGGTGGCTCTGGCAAGGGAAAAGGATCTGCTGTTCATGGTGACTTACACATACACCGGCCACGTAACGGCAAAACACATCCGCGACTTCATCAGAGAAGGCAGGCTCGGAAAGATCCGTACCGTTATGGCTGAATATCCCCAGGGATGGCTTGCATACGAAGGTGAATGGGGAGGCAGACAGGGAGAATGGCGCTGCGATCCGGCTCAGTCTGGCGGAGTAAACTGTCTGGGAGATCTGGGAACGCATGTGGAGAACATAGTCTCCATGATGACAGGCCTTAAAATAAAACGTGTTCTCGCAAAACTGGATAAACTGGTGCCTGGCCGTGTGCTGGATGACAATGATGTTGTGCTGGTGGAATATGAAGGAGGGGCTGTCGGATCGTACTGGACCACGCAGGTGGCGATTGGAAGGGATAATGACCTGTCGGTGAGGATCTACGGTGAGAATGGCTCTATAGAATGGAAACAGACCGAATGCGAAAAAGTTTTGATAGTAAGCCGGGACGGAACGCTCACAGAGCGGCACCGCGGGAACGGCGGGATTAGTGCGGATGCGGCAAAATACGGGCGTCTTCCTTCCGGGCATAATGAGGGCTGGCTGGAAGCCATGGCAAATCTGTACAGATCGTTTATGGAGTGTATTTCAGCAAAAGCCGAAGGCTTCTTCACCCCGGAAATGATCGATTTCCAGACGGTGGAGGACGGAGCCGAAGGTGTTAAATTTGTCCATGCCTGCCTGGAATCCAATAACCGCGGCAATGTATGGGTGGATATGTTGTGACAGGAGGAAAAACAAAATGGCAAGACCGGTTACGTTGTATACAGGACAGTGGGGAGATCTTTCCCTGGAGGAAATATCAGGACTTGGAAAACAGATGGGATATGACGGCCTGGAACTTTCCGCGGCACATTACAATATAAAGAGAGCGGCGGAAGATCCGGCTTATGTACAGGAAGTTAAAGATACGCTCATGAAATACGGGCTGAACTGCTGGGCCATCAGTAATCACCTGACAGGCCAGTGTGTGGCGGATACTCTGCCGGGAGCATACGACAGCCGTCTGGATGGATTTGCTCCGTCTGAACTTGCCGGAAAACCGGAAGAGATCCGGAAATGGGCAATTCAGGAAATGAAAGAAACCGCATATGCCGCAAAGGCGCTGGGCGTCGGCGTGGTCACGTTTTTCATGGGTTCTCCCATCTGGAAGTTCTGGTATTCTTTTCCGCAGACTCCGGAGAAAATGATCGAAGAAGCCTATCAGAAGGTAAAAGAGCTCTGGTCGCCTATTATGGACGAGTTTGATGCCTGCGGGGTAAAGCTGGCTCTGGAAGTACATCCCACGGAAATCGCTTTTGATTACTGGACAACCAGAAAACTTCTGGATGTGTTTGAGAACCGCCCGACGCTGGGCATCAACTTTGATCCGAGCCACCTGGTCTGGCAAGGCCTGGATCCTCAGATGTTTATTATGGATTTCGCGGACCGTATCTATCATGTTCATGTAAAAGACGTAAAACTGAACCTGAACGGGCGCAACGGGATCCTGGGCTCGCATATCACCTTTGGCGATCAGAGAAGAGGCTGGAACTTTGTATCTCCAGGTCATGGCGATGTCGATTTCGACAACATTATCCGCGCCTTGAATCAGACCGGATACGAAGGACCGCTTTCCGTAGAATGGGAAGACAGCGGAATGGAACGCGTGTTCGGAGCGACAGAAGCCTGCGAATTCACCAGAAAGATCAACTTTTCTCCATCCGAAATGGCTTTTGACGCTGCCTTAAAAAATAAGTGAGCCAGTGAGTCAGAGGGACGTTGATCTCTATCCAAAAGAAAGGCAGGCAAACTGTGCTGCCTGCTCTCCTTGTTTTTTCTGGCGTCTCAGGATTCTTTATTCGATAGGATCATCTTCACCCCAGTAGCTTGTCCGGATGACATCTTCGCTGTCAAATGCGATGACTTCCATCTGAAGTCCTTCATGAATTATCACTTCCTTTCTCCGATTTTTTTGATTCGTTGCCAAAGCAGGTATTGGAGACTAGATTGTAGAAATTCTCAGCTTTACCGACGTTCTTTCCTGGGGCACCGCTTTGCCATTGGCTGACCGCAATGCGGACAAGATGCCGCCATTTCTGATGGAAAAATATCCGGCTCTTTCATTTCCGGGCACTTCCTTCATCTGGACTGCCGGGAATAGCGTATGCGGGATGTACGGTACAGTTCCTCGCGGAAGGCCGGCGTCAGCATCCCCTCCGGCGCATAAAAGGTCGAATAACTGCACAATTTTCCGGGTTCGGTATATTTCTCCACAAAAGCGCGCGCGGCAGACCGCTGCTCTTCTTCAGAAGCTGTCCGGGGATCGAAAACGGTATCAGGAACGACGCCGATCACGATCCTGTCTCCGTATTTTCTGTACAGCTCACCAGTATTATTCATAGACATGGGTGTCCAGGAATCAAATCCCGCATCCACAAAGACACCGCATCTGTCTTCTACGTGTCCGCAGCTGTGGAGGTCTACGTATTTTCCGTAAGAATGGGCATGGCTTACAAACCGCTTCATTTCAGGAAGAAAGATCTCTCTGGCCACATCTTCAGAGAAAAACGGCGCCCGCTGGGAACCCCAGTCGTCGTGAATACAGAAACCGTCGATCTGATAATGTTTAACGGCTTTGTCTACTATGCGCATGTATAAAGAAGTCGTTGCGTGGAGAAGATCTTTCAGGGCGTCGCGCTGATCTTCATCAATGACGGCAAGTGCCGCGCCTTCAAAATCCATAAAGGAGATCAGACGCTCAAACCAGCAGCCGTTCAGAAGTGTCATGGCCGAGCAGCGGTCAGAGCTCAGATATTCCCGGTT
>CACZPF010000347.1 GCA_902782975.1 uncultured Lachnospiraceae bacterium | reverse complement strand
GCAGCAACATCAAGAGACGTCCCCTTTTGCAGCATTTTTAAAACAGAAAGGATCGTTCCTTCTTTAATACCTTCTTTAATACCTTCTATCTTTCCTTCTTTGAGTCCGGTTTTATGCCCCTGTGCCAGAAGTTCATCGGTTTTTGTCCAGAGTACTTTTCCACCCATCAGTTTTTGCATCTCCTTCCATATATTTTCATATCTGGACAGTAAGTATTCAGCAATTTCGTTCATGTAATCTATAAGATAGTATGTCTGCCATCTTTCATCAAAGGAGTATCTCTGCTGATTCCGAGATATTCTGCGGCTTCCAGAATTTGTTCCCGTGTAATCGGGTAAGGAAAATGCTCCACATCTTCGTCCGCGATAATGAGATCCGTCACCTTTTCAAGATCTTCCAGAGAAATGCCGATCTCGTCAAAACTGGTGGGCAGGCCGATCCGGCGATTAAATGCACTGAACTTTTCGAGTTCCTCAAAATCCTTATCAATTGCAAGCTGCATAAGAATTCCGAAGCCTACAACGACACCGTGGATATGATCCTTCTCAAAACCGGGAAGGCTGCAAAGACTGTAAAACAAAGCGTGCGCAACACCGCCGTTATAAAGCATGTTGTGATCCCGGGAAACCAGCATGGAAACCCACCCGGTAGTGATGATGATGGCAAGCGCACATTGCTCCAGTTCATAAGAAGCGATACCCTGCCGGTTATCGTTTAGAGCTTTTTCTCCGAAAATAACCAGAGGCTCCATACACATACGGCTCATATGGACTCCCATCGCCAGATAGTGTGGAAGAACCTCTCCCCTGGCAGAAATCGTGACTTCATAATACTTCGCGCAGGTATCACCTATCCCGGCCCACAGGTATTCAATGGGAGCTTTGGCGATGATCTCGGTATCGATAAATACATGGCGGGTCGTATCCAGATAGTGGACAAATTCACGGAATGAGTGATCCGGATGGTAAATAATGGCTACAGAAGATGCCGAGGCACAGTTGGAAGCGATGGTGGGAAAGGTAAAGAAAGGCTTTCCCGTATGCAGTGCCGCCAGTTTGGCAGTATCAATGGCCTTTCCGCCTCCTACGGCAAAAATCATATCGGCTTCCTGTAAATGCGGGTCTGCTTCCAGAACGGCCGACGCTTCGTACGATGCTTCTTCTCCGTACCACAGAAAGGCATTGATCGAAAGATCTGAATCCTGAATGGCAGCGAGAAGCTTTTCTTTTGCGGCGGCCATAGCCTTTTGTCCACCAATGACAACGGCTGTCTTCCCGTAAAGTCTGCAGTACCGCGGAATATCACGGTAAGCATCGGGACCGACGGTATAAGAAGGAATGATGATCGAATAATTCTCCATATATGGTCTCCTCAAGGTATTTCTTTTGAAAGAATTCGCCTAAAACTTTTAATCATTATAATAAATTTGTGTGTGCTAAGCAATATTTAATCAAAGAGAAATCAGGAAGGCGAAGTAAGGAAGGCATTTTCCTTGTATGGCGGTTTCTGAAACCAGTGGATCGGGCTTGTAAAATCACCTTTCGTCGGGCAGCTTAGCTTTCTGGACTCTTCCTGGACTTTTGAGGAAAATCATTGCAAAGGCAATATGTTTATGAGAAAATGTTTATAATCTACATTGAACAGATTTTTGAAACTGAAAATGAAGGTAAAAGTGAAGGTGAGAAAATGAGAAAAATCCTGATCGTCATTGACATGCAGAATGACTTTATTGACGCGGCCCTGGGCACAAAGGAAGCGGCGGCGATTGTAGAGAGCGTAAAAAGCAAGATCCGTTCTTATCCGGCAGCAGATGTGATCGCAACCATGGATACACATTTTGAGAATTACATGGAGACCCAGGAGGGAAGATACCTGCCGGTGCCGCACTGCATCAAAGGATCGGAAGGATGGAAGATCCGGCCGGAGATCGCAGGGCTGCTGGAAGGTGCAAAGATTTATGAAAAACCGACCTTCGGGAGCACTGCTCTGGCAGCAGACCTGAAAGCTCTTTCGGAGAAGGAAGAAATCGAACTGGAACTGATCGGCCTCTGTACCGACATCTGTGTTGTATCGAATGCTCTGCTGCTGAAAGCCTCTATGCCGGAAGTGAAGATCTCGGTCGATGCTGCCTGTTGTGCAGGAGTCACACCGGAAAAACACAAGGCGGCGCTGGAAACGATGCGTTCCTGCCAGATCCAGGTTGAGAATGGCTGATGAAGAAATCTGAGGGAGTCCGGAAACTGAAGCGGGTGGAAATCGAAGTGAACGGAAGCTGAAGGGAACGGAAGTGTGCGGAAATCACAGTATTCAGAAACTGGAGCAGGCAAAATCTCATGACAGGATGATATCCTGCTTTGTATATGCAGGAGAAGAGGAAAAGATGAAAGCAGAAAGCAGAAAATATGAAGCAGTTCTTTTTGATATGGACGGGGTCCTGATCGATTCGGAAGAATTGATGGCCAAGGCCGGGGCTCTTGCTCTACATGATTATGGAATTGAAGCAAAACCGGAGGATTTTGTTCCTTTTGTCGGAAGGGGAGAGGACCTGTATATTGGCGGCGTGGCGGAGAAATACGGTGTTCCCTATGATCCGGAAATGAAGCAGAGATGTTATTATTATTTTGGGCTCTACGTGGAAACAGAAGCCTATGTTCCAAAAGAAATCCCGGCTCTTCTTTATCAGCTGAAGGATGCCGGGTATAAGATCTGTGTCTGTACATCTGCAGACTGGAATAAAGTCGTGCATAATCTCCGCGCCATGGGAATCGGCAAAGAGGTTTTTGATGCCTTCGTGACGGGAGATGATATCACAAAGAAAAAGCCGGACCCGGAAATCTATCTTACGGGGGCAAGACTGTTGAATGTTTTACCGGAAAAATGTGTGGTAGTTGAAGATTCGCCCAGCGGGATCAAATCAGCGCGCGCTGCCGGGATGTTGTCGGTGGGTATCGATACAAGCTTTCCGGAAGAAGTGCTGGTCCGTGAATCACAGCCGGATATTATTATACATTCACTTGACGAACTGTGTTCCTGTATAGAAAAGTGATTCTGGATATAGAGAACCGGTAATTATAGATAAAAAACCGGAGATTAGCAGCCGAACACTGACAGCTGGTGCCGGATATTGTATGAATATCCGGTGAACAGGCCGGAAGATCTAAGGAGGATGAAAAGGGCATGTATTATGTTCCGGATGGTACTTCAAGATGTGGTTTTTATGAGTGTGAAGAGTGTGGAAACAGATTTCTGGATCTGCGGATCGGTCCGAAAATTGTCTGCCCGTACTGCGGGGAGGAACCGGATATGGAGATCGGGCCGGATGATGAGATGCCGGAGGTAAAAGAAACCGCTGTTCTGCTGAAGGTGATCGAAGGAGAGGATGTCGAAAAATATGATACCCTTCTGAGCCTTGCGGTAACAGGCGGCGACTATGGCTGGATCTGATAGATCAGACCTGTGGCCGTGTTCATACCTGATGAAAACGCAAAGCCGGATGATCTTTCGTGAATATCTTTCGTGAGGAGGCATGATGATGAGGGCAGCAAAAAGTTCTGGGTATAAACCGGCAGAGTTTAAAGCGAGATTGAACAGAATGGTTAAAAACAGTATCCTGGGTATTTTATGTGCGGCGCTGATACCGGGTGCATCTGCTGCTGCAGCGGATACGGATGTGTCAGGCCATGCAGATATCCGTTATATTTTCGTGCACGGTCTGTCAGGCTGGGGGAGCTACGATCAGACCTACAAAAGGATGCCCTACTGGGGTATGCTGGGAGGCAATCTGGTGGGATATCTGAATCAGCAGGGCTATTCCTGCTATGCTGCATCCGTTGCACCGGAGGGCAGTGCATGGGACAGAGCCTGTGAGCTGTACGCCCAGCTTTCCGGGACCATGACAGATTACGGAAAAGAACATAGTGAACGTTGTCATCATGAACGCTATGGCAGAGATTTTTCAACAGATCCCCTGATTCCGGACTGGGAAGATGGAGCAAAGATCGTTCTGTTCGGGCATTCCTTTGGCGGGGCTACGATCCGCCTGTTTTCGGAAATTCTGGCGAACGGATCCGCTGAGGAACAAAATGCCACAGATACTGAGGAACTCTCGGCGTTCTTCTCGGGAGGGCAGGGGGAACGGCTCTTTGCCCTGATCACGCTGGCGGCGCCGACCAATGGAACAACTGCCTACGATATGCATACAGATCCGGCTTTTGATGCAGAGGAGGTGCAGGTTTCCGTCTGGGACAGCTGGATGGGGAAGCTGTTCAGCTCCCGCAAAAAGGCACAGACAGACGAAAGGATCCCGGAAGATCATGCCGCTTATGATATGTACATCGATCATGCTCTTGCGCTGAACAGCAGAATTGCCACTCTTCCCGATGTCTATTATTTCGCGGTTCCCTGCAGTGCCACAACAGAGGATGAAAATGGGAACCACGTGCCGGTCCGCTCCATGATGGAAGGAATGTTCAGTAAAACGTCTGCGACGATGGGCAGATATACCGGTACGACAGCCGGCGGGTTTGAAATCGATGATTCCTGGAAAGAGAATGACGGGCTTGTTAATACGGTGTCTGCTATGGCACCGCTTGGCGAACCTTCCGTTTCTTTTGATCCGGAAACAGATTCTGCGGAATCTGTAAAACCCGGAGTCTGGAATGTCCTGCCGGTCTATGAGGGGGATCATATGTCTCTGCAGGGCGGCCTTACAAAAATCAACAATATCCGTCCGTTTTATCTGGAAATGATCCAGATGATCGAACAACTTACGTCCGTATCTTAGTATCTGCCGGGTATACAGGAGACTGAACTACTTGCGTTAGTATTCTGATAACTGTTAGATATACAGGTGATTGAAAACTCACCGTCGAAGCTGTCTGAGCATGCTTACAAGGATGTCAAGGCAGTCAAGGCAGTCAGGGAAAGAGGGCACAGTTACCTGTGTCAGACTGATCAAATAAGGAGGAAAGAATTATGGCACACGTATCATGGGAGGAAATACAGCGAAGGCACGAGAATGCAGCTGAGTTTTTTGCGGAAGAACGGCACAAGGCTGCTGAACTGTTTAACAATGCAGTCTGCTATGACCTGGACCAGCTGACGGAGCTTTCAAACATCTCTGACAGAATTGTTCCCTTTGAAGACAGTATTCCGATGCCTTCCAAAGAGGAAGTCCAATCAATGGTGGAAACCTTCCGGAATCTGCGGGAAAAAATCCTGAAGGAAAAGAAGGAGGACGCGCCGTCTCCGATCCTGCTCTGGCCGGAGGGGGTGCTTCCGCAGAAAACAGAATATACAGAAAATCCCGGTTACCGTTACAATCAGGACCCGGACTTCGTTCCTTATATGTATCCGCTTCTGGTGCCGGAAGAGGTGCAGCCGAAAGGAGCCCTCATTCTCTGTGCCGGTGGAGATCACGGCGAGCCGGTGAGCAGGTCTGTGGACTGTGCCATGGATTTTGTAAAAAAAGGCTATCAGTGTTTTCTTCTTTTAAACCGCACAAATCATAATCCCTGGAGCGGTGAAGAAGCCGGTGTGGATGCAGCCAGAGCAGTCCGGATCGTGCGTTCCCGTGCTGAGGAATACCGGATCGATCCTTCGCGGATCGCGTTTGCGGGATTTTCGAACGGAGGTCTGACGGGCGAGAAGGCGATCGAGTTTTATTCCGGCAGCCAGACGGTGCAGGGAGTTTTTCCGGACTATATACCGGATGAGCTGGATGCTGTCCCGGCAGATATCAACGCGTTTTTGTGCATCTACGGACCGCGCTTCGCCAACGCTCCGTTCAAGTGGGAAGGGGTCGTGTATCCGCCGACCTTCTTTGCAGTCGGCCGGCTTGATACGGCGATGGACAATTTTGAGTATGTATATCCGGATCTTCTTGCCCATCATGTACCGGTTGAAGTGCATACGTTTGCCGGAACGCCTCACGGGCAGGCTGGATGCCGGCGCAAAAACGGAGGGACTCCGCCGTATCCGAATTTTGAATTGTGGGAAGAACTGGCCGATTACTTTATGATGGATGCCTTCGGGCTCTACTGACACTTCGCTGTTCTGTCGTTAGAAATTGTTGACGTGTTATAGAAAATGGTGTAATATAGGTATGCTTTATAGTACTTTTTTCATGAAGGAGGAAACAAAAAAATGATGAAGAAGTTTGTTAGTCTTCTGTTGGCAGGCGCCATGGTATTCTCCGCTGCATGTGTTCCCGCATTCGCGGCAAGTGTAGAGACCATCGAGCTGGATGACGAAGAAGAGACCGAAGGCGAAGAGACCGAGGAAGCTGCGGAAGTTTCTGAAGACTACCACATCGGTATCGTAACAGGTTCCGTTTCTCAGTCCGAAGATGACCGCCGCGGCGCAGAAGCTTTCCAGGAAAAATACGGCGAGGACCGTGTGACCCTCGCGATCTATCCGGATAACTTCACAGAAGAACTGGAGACAACTATTCAGACCATCGTTAACCTTTCTGATGATCCTGAGATGAAAGCCATCATCGTAAACCAGGCCATTCCCGGAACGACCGAAGCTTTCCGTCAGATCAAGGAAAGAAGACCTGACATCATCTGCATCGCAGGTGAATCACATGAAGACCTTCCGGAGATCGGAAGTGCCGCAGACCTTGTATGTAATAACGACTTCGTAGCCCGTGGCTATCTGATCATCCGTACCGCTCATGAGCTGGGATGTGATACATTCGTTCACATTTCCTTCCCGCGTCATCTCTCCTATGAGACCATGAGCCGCCGTGTTGCCATCATGAAGGCAGCCTGCGAAGAATTCGGCATGGAATTCGTTATGGAATCCGCTCCGGACCCCACCACCGATGTTGGTGTTCCCGGCGCACAGGCTTACATTCTTGAGCATGTTCCGGAATGGGTCGAGAAATACGGCACCAATTCCGCATACTTCTGTACCAACGATGCACATACCGAGCCGCTTCTGAAGCAGCTCCTTGAGTATGGCGGATACTTTATTGAAGCTGACCTTCCCTCCCCGCTGATGGGCTATCCGGGAGCACTCGGACTTGACCTGACCGAAGAGGCCGGCGACTTCGAAAAGATCCTTGCCAAGGTTGAAGAAGCAGTTGTAGAAAAAGGCGGCGCAGGCCGTTTCGGTACCTGGGCATATTCCTATGGCTACACTGTATCCGCAGGTCTTGCACAGCACGCTATGAACGTGATCGACGGCGTCAGCGAGCTGGATGATATCGATGATATCGCAAAGGCTTATCAGGAATTCTCCCCGAAGGCTGAGTGGAACGGATCCAACTACACCAACGCAGATACTGGTGTGAAGATGGACAATGTATTCCTTGTATACCAGGATACCTATATCATGGGCGATCCCGGCAAGTACATGGGCTCCACCGCTGTAGAAGTTCCGGAGAAATATTTCACCACCAAATAATTCTGTCAACTGAATCAGAATCTTAAGTAACAGGGGGAAGGGCAGCCGTTCTTCCCCCTGATTTTTAGAAATTATGAGGCAGCTGCCATATTGTATGAGTGTGCAGCTGACGGGTCTACAGGAAGGTATTTTGAGATGGACAATCAAACCCAAAACCTCCTTGAAATGCGGAATATTAAGAAAGATTTCTTTGGGAATCAGGTTCTGACCGATATCAATCTCAATGTGAAAGAGGGCGAGGTCGTCGGCCTGGTAGGAGAGAACGGCGCGGGAAAATCTACATTGATGCGGATTCTGTTTGGCGCCAACATGATACAGGAAACCGGGGGATATGAGGGAGACGTGGTATTTAACGGCGAGACCGTACATTTTAAGTCCCCCTTTGATGCCATTGAAGCGGGAATTGGTATGGTTCACCAGGAATTTTCGCTGATCCCGGGTTTTACCACTACAGAAAATATTCTGCTGAACCGGGAGCCAAAAAGGAAAAATGTGGTCTCCGAAATATTCGGTGACCGTATGAATACATTAAACCGGAAAAGTATGGATGAGAAGGCGGCAGCAGCGATCGAGCTGATGGGCGTATCCATCGACCGGAAAATGACGATCAGCGACATGCCCGTAGGGCACAAGCAGTTTACGGAGATCGCAAGAGAGCTTTCCAAGGAACAGTTAAAGCTTCTGATCCTGGACGAGCCGACTGCTGTTCTGACGGAAAAAGAAGCGGAGGCACTCCTTGATTCGATCCGGGGCATGTCCTCCCGGGGAATCGCGATCATCTTTATTACACACCGTCTGCAGGAGATCCTGTCGGTTTGTGATAAGGTCGTGGTCATGCGGGACGGATATGTAGTCAAGGAAACACCGGCGAAGGATACCAACGTTGAGGATATTACGAGATGGATGGTAGGCCGTCAGGTAGAAAGCTCCGTTTCCACAGACAAAAAAGAAGATTTTACGGATGCAAAGACCATTCTGAAGGTCGAAAAACTCTGGGTCGACATGCCCGGAGAGACTGTAAGGAATGTCAATCTGGAAGTTAAGGAAGGCGAGATCCTTGGAATCGGCGGACTGGCCGGCCAGGGAAAACTCGGGATCCCGAACGGGATCATGGGCCTGTATCAGGCAGGCGGACGTGTGACATTTGAGGGCAGGGAGATTCCTTTGAATGCGCCCAGGAGATGTCTGGATTCTTCCTTCGCTTTTGTGTCCGAAGACCGGCGGGGTGTTGGCCTTTTGCTGGACGAAACGCTGGAATGGAATATCGCCTTCCCGGCCATGCAGATCCAGAATAAGTTTTTGAAGAACTATCTGGGCGGACTGATCAAATGGCGGGATGAAGAGGCGATCAAGGCTGTCACGGACAAGTATATCGGAGAACTTGCCATCAAGTGCACCAGCTCCCGCCAGAAGGCAAAAGAGCTTTCGGGAGGCAATCAGCAGAAGGTGTGCCTTGCCAAGGCGTTTGCTCTGGAGCCGCGGCTTTTGTTTGTATCGGAACCCACCCGGGGAATTGATGTCGGCGCCAAGGCTCTGGTGCTGGAGGCACTCAAAAGGTTCAACCGGGAAAATCATGTTACCATCGTGATGGTTTCTTCGGAACTGGAGGAACTGCGGCAGAGCTGTGACCGGATCGCCATTGTGTCTGGCGGAAAGATCGCGGGGATCCTGCCTGCGTCCGCCTCGGTGGAAGAACTCGGCGAACTGATGCTGAGCCAGGTCATTTAAGGAGGGCGAAGATGAGCAGCAAAACAAATATGCAGCAGGAAAAGAGCGCCTTCGGCCGGTTGATCGAAAGCTACGGGCTTCCGCGGTTTATCATCACGCTGTTTCTGCTTCTTTTACTGATCCTTGCTCCTATAGTGGGAGCCGATCTGCCGACGCAGATCACCAATATTATCGCCCGCTTCAGCTGGAACGGTGTGCTGGTGCTGGCGATGGTGCCCATGGTCCATTCCGGGTGCGGCCTGAATTTCGGCCTTCCTCTTGGAATCATTTCCGGACTTCTGGGTGCGACCCTTTCCATTGAATTTGGTTTTACAGGACCTGTATCCTTTTTGATGGCGATCCTGATCGCCACACCTTTTGCGCTGGTACTGGGCAGTCTGTACGGCTGGCTCCTCAACAAGATCAAGGGCGGCGAGATGATGATCGCCACCTACGTTGGATTTTCGTCCGTGTCCCTCATGTGTATGATGTGGCTGATCCTTCCGTATAAGAGCCCGAATATGGTCTGGGGTCTTTCGGGTAAAGGCCTTCGTACGACGTTTACGGTAGAGGGCTATTATGGCCAGGTACTGGCTAATTTCCTGAGGATCAAGATCGGCAAGCTGGAAATTCCAACCGGAACTCTTTTGTTCTTTGCCCTTCTTGCTTTCCTGATCTGGGCTTTTCTTCATACCAAGACAGGAACAGCCATGACGGCTGTAGGTTCCAATGCGACCTTCGCAAGAGCAGCCGGAATCAATGTGGACAGGATCCGTCTTCTGTCTGTTGTTATGTCCACCTGGCTTGCAGCCATCGGTATTCTGGTCTATGAACAGGGGTTCGGATTTGTACAGCTCTATATGGCGCCGTTCTATATGGCACTGCCGGCTGTATCGGCTATTCTGATCGGTGGTGCTTCGGTTAATAAGGCGTCGATTGCGAACGTTATCATCGGAACAATCCTGTTCCAGGGTATCGTCACCATGACCCCGACAGTCATGAACAACATGATTCACATGGACATGAGTGAGATCATCCGAATCATCGCCTCCAACGGCATGATCCTG